>NZ_QOCY01000016.1:0-27237 GCF_024701915.1 Lactobacillus leichmannii
AGTTTGATTTCTTTAGTGTATTTAGTCATGAAAATAACCCCCGAAATTAGTGTCCTAATTTCGGGGGTCATATCATGCTGGCGCTGTTTTGTTTCAGTCTTCAGTTATATTTAATTGTCCGAATCAGAGTAATTCAAATCATCGAATTGATGATCTTGCATCTTTTCTGCCATCGCTTGGCTGCGGTAGGCAATCCCATCAACCCAGATGCCAGCACCGCCTGCACATATCAAAACTTGGACATCATTTCCGTCAATATTTTCAGTATGCACGGCAAAATATTCACCATCACCGGCGCCTTGGTACCAGCCCATGGCGTTTAGGTAGTTAATTCCTTTATACTGAACTATTTTCGGCAAGCCCCAGCCTTCTGCCTTTTTTATTTGTTCTTCGGATGGATAATCTGGTGCTTTATAATTAGCTGCCCGAGTGTACAGGGTAGTAGTGTGCCCCTTTCTATTATGCTTGTCGTCTTGAATGAAAATTGTACTTTGGCCAAAGACGTACTTAGAATGCGTTGTCTCACCATCATAGTTGCTTGCAGAATACCAGGTTCCCTGCATTTCCGCGGGGATGGTAAAGTAGCCGCTCCGCCCTTCAGACAGGCGCTGAGTTTGTCCAGATTTATCCACGATCTCGACCTTCTTGGTCAGCTGCTTGAATTCAGCCAGCTGGCCTTTTTTAACGATATAGTCAGCCATTTCCTGCTTAGTTGCCTGGCCCAAAAAGCTGCCACTGCCTGCTACTTTTACTCCTTGGTAGAAGTAAAAAGTGCTTCCGCTAAGAGTATAATAGGTCGTCCCTGTTTGTCCGGACGCCGCGGCTTCATAAGCATAGCCGCTGCCCGGCTGCTTAAATTCGTAGTCGCTGGTCTTGTGCAGGGTAATAGTCAAAGAGCCATTCTGCCCTGCTTGAAGCAAATTAGACCATTCTCCGCCAAAGCGGTCAGCACAGTAGAGCGTAATCAAGCTGCCGCTTTCCTGCGGCGTCAGTTTTGCCACATCAAGTTTTACTGCTTTAGCTGAACTTGACGAAGCTTTGCTGGTCTTTTTAACGCTAGACTTGCTGCTCTGACTGCTTTTATTTGAACTATTGCTTGCCTCTTTTGAAGCGGTTTGCTTGCTGCAGCCCGTCAAAAAAATACCGCAAAAAAGGGCCATAACGGCCCACTTTTTGATTCTCATTTTCCAAATTTCTTTCTTCTTTTACTGAACACAGCAAATTCTGAATTCTAAAAAACTAGAATTCCATCTGTTCAACGTCAATCATCCAAGTGATGCCGATTGACTTTTCGCCCAGGTAAGTCGCGATAACCGGGCTAAATTCGTCCATTTCAAAGACAGCCTTTGGCACTTCAGCCTTGAGGTAGTTCATGACTTCTTCAGCTTGCGCGGCGTCATTTGACTGAATGATCAAGATCCGCAGCTTGTCTTCTGGGATATCCAATGACTTGATCTTTTCCAGGGCTTCTTGTTCGATCTTCTTAACTGCCCGCTTCATTGACCGCACCTTGTCGTAAGCCACGATCTTAGCTTCATCGTTGAAAGTCAGCAAAGGCTTGATGTTCAAGAGTGACCCGATAAAGGCGCTGGCATTGCTCAAACGGCCGCCCCGGCACAAGTTGTTCAAGTCATCAACGATAAAGAGTTCGTCGACAGTTGACCTGATTTCAGCCAGCTTGGCGATGATCTCTTCCGGACTGTAGCTATCCTTTTCGATCATCTTAGCTGCTGCCAGAACTTGGTAACCCTGCAGGCGAACAGTAATTTGTGAGTCAAACGGGTACAGGTGGTAGTCCGGGTTGCTTTGCGCGATCCCCATCAAGGTGCTGTAGGAACCTAAAATCCCGCTGGAGAGGCAAATGTAGATGATCGCCTCGTAACCCTTATCCTTGAAGTTGTCAAAAGTCGTGATGAGGTCCCCCATCTTCGGCTGGGAAGTGGTCGGGAAGCTGGAGCCACTCCGCTGCGATTCAAAAAGCTCTTCAGAAGTGATGTTGATTCCTTCCAGGTATTCCTTGTCATCGATGTAAATCGGAATAGGAATGACCTTGATATTATACTTTTCAATTTCTGCTGCGGACAAATTGGCCGTACTGTCGGTAACTAATGCGATCTTCATATTAAACCTTCCGTATTTAACGTTTTAACATGAAAATTATAGCATACTTGCCCCAGCTAAACTAGAAGAATCTTGATCATGCCTCTTTGCGTATAGAATAACCACCTGCATTCCTATTTAACTATCAATCAAGATATCCGATAAAGCCACCACTTTATGATAAAATAGGTTACTAAACAATTTTCAATTTACGAATGAGGTGTGCTCAATGGCTTTTGACGGCTTATTTATTCATAGCCTGCTTAATGAATTACAAGATGAGATTACTGCTGGCCGCTTACACAAGATCTACCAGCCTTTTAACAACGACCTGGTCCTGGTCTTCAGGAAGGACCGCAAAAACAAGCAGCTTTTAATTTCTGCTAATCCTGAATATCCCCGCCTCTACCTGAGCAAGGAGTCCTTCTCCAACCCTAACGTGGCTCCTCTCTTCGTCATGGTCCTGCGTAAATACCTTGAAGGGTCAGTCCTCCAGGAAATCAGCCAGGTTGGCCTTAGCCGGATCGTCAACTTCTCCTTCAGCAACCGTAACGAACTCGGTGATGAAATACAGCTGATCCTCTCCGTTGAACTGATGGGCCGGCACAGCAACGTCATCCTCTATGACAAGCAAAGCGGCAAGATCATCGACTTGCTAAAGCGGATCAACCCTGACGAAAACCGGGCCCGCCTCCTCTTGCCTAAAGCCAAGTACGAACTGCCCCCGCTGACTCCCGGCATCAACGGCTTTACTTTAACGGAATCAGAATTTTCTTCTTTGAAAAAAGAATACCCAACCCCAGCTGACCTGGCCAAGCAAATGGACGGTCTAGATGGCGATGACCGGCAAGAACTGACCGGCTACTTGGAAGACGACTACTCCTTCTCTTCTCTGAAGACCTTCTACAACCAGTTCTCCTCCCCTAAGGCCTACGTTCTCGTGACGCCAAAGCACAAGCGGCGGATCTACCCTTACCTGCCATATCATTTGGAGATGACCAAGGAAAGCTCCTCCACTAACTTAAATGAAGCCTTAGACGAGTTTTACGCCTACCAGGCCAACCGGGACTGGGTCAAGCAGCGGTCCCAGCAGGTGACCCGGGTCGTCACTAATGAGACCAAAAAGCTCCAAAAGAAGCTGAAGAAGCTGGAAAAGCAGCTGGACAGTGCTGAAAACTCCGAAAATCTCAGAGTCTCCGGGGAACTTTTAACCGCCTACTTAAGCCAGGTTAAGCCCGGCATGGAAAAAATCGACCTGCCTAACTACTATGAAGGCAACCAGCCCATGACCATCAAACTTGACCCGGCCCTCTCCCCTCAGCGCAATGCCCAGAAATACTTCAAGCGCTACAAAAAGATGCGGGATTCCATCAAACACGTGACCGAACAGATTGAGATCACGGAAGAAAACCTCCGCTACCTTGATTCCGTTCAAACGGAAATCGACAACGCTGACCCAGAAGACGTCGAAGCCATCAAGGAAGAGCTAATCAACCAAGGTTACCTTAGAGCTGAACAAAAGAAGCGCCGGAAGCCGAAGCTGACCGAAAAGAGCCTAAACAAGTTCAAGCTCAGCTCCGGCAAAACTGTTTTAGTCGGCAAGAACAACCTGCAAAACGACTGGCTGACCCTGAAAAAGGCCGACAAGAACCACTACTGGTTCCACGTCAAGAACATCCCCGGCTCCCACGTTATCTTGACTGACAGCCAGCCAAGTGACAGCGACATCCAGGAAAGCGCGGAGATCGCTGCCTACTTCTCCAAGGCCAAAAATTCCGCCCACGTGCCGGTTGACTATATCCAGGTCAAGCGGATCAAGAAACCTAACGGGGCCAAGCCTGGCTTCGTCATCTACACCGGGCAGAAGTCCATTGAAGTTACCCCGGAAGCTGACGAGATTTTAGCTAAGCGGATTGACTAAGATGCAAAAAAGAACCGTATTATCCCAAAATGGTAGTACGGTTCTTTTTCTATATATTCTAAAAAATTAGTTCTTAAAGCTGTGCACTGGGGCTGGAATCCGGCCGCCGCGGTTGATCATCGCCGCGCTTGATTCCTTGTGAACAGGCATAATCGGGGCATAGCCGAAGAGGCCGCCAAATTCAATTGAGTCGCCCACGTCCTTGCCCGGTACTGGAATAACCCGGACAGCCGTAGTCTTGTTGTTGATCATCCCGATCGCCGCTTCGTCAGCAATCATGGCACTGATCGTTTCAGCTGGCGTGTCGCCTGGTACGGCAATCATGTCCAGACCAACTGAGCAAACAGCGGTCATGGCTTCCAATTTGTCGACCGTCAAAATCCCCTTTTCAGCTGCCGCGATCATCCCGGCATCTTCTGATTCAGGAATGAAGGCACCAGACAGACCGCCGACATGGCTGCAGGCCATGATGCCGCCCTTCTTGACAGCATCGTTTAACATGGCCAAAGCGGCCGTGGTCCCGTGGGTCCCCACGCTTTCCAGGCCGATTTCTTCCAAAATATTGGCTACCGAGTCGCCTTGGGCAGGAGTTGGCGCCAAAGACAAGTCCACGATCCCAAAGTCGACGCCCAGGCGCTTAGAAGCTTCCTGGCCCACCAATTGGCCCATTCTGGTAACCTTGAAGGCCGTCTGTTTGATGGTCTCAGCAACCACGTCCATAGATTCGCCCTTAACCTTTTCCAGGGCCGTCTTAACCACGCCAGGGCCGGATACGCCGACATTCAAAGCCACATCGCTTTCGCCAACCCCATGGAAGCCCCCGGCCATAAACGGGTTGTCTTCAACCGCATTGCAGAAGATGACCAGGTTGCCGTTGTTCAGCGGGTTGATCTTTTCGTTCTCAATGACGATCTTGCCCATTTCCTTGACGGCATCCATGTTGATCCCGCTTCTGGTTGAGCCGACATTGACGCTGGAGCAGACTCTTTCAGTTTCCTTTAAAGCTTGGGGAATTGACTTGATCAAGACCCGGTCGCCGTTTTGGTAGCCCTTGTGCACCAAAGCTGAGAAGCCACCGATCAGGTCCACGCCGACTGCTTTGGCTGCCTTGTCCAAGGTAACCGCGTACTTAACGTAGTCGCTGTCCCCTGAAGCTGCCGCGATCAAAGAAATCGGGGTTACAGTAATCCGCTTGTTGGCAATCGGAATCCCATATTCAGTTTCCAGTTCTCTAGCTACCTTGACCAGGTTTTCCGCCTTAGTCGTGATCTTGTCGTAGATCTTCTGGCAGGCCCGGTCACTGTCTGAGTCAATACAGTCTAAAAGTGAGATCCCCATGGTCGTCGTCCGCAAGTCCAGGTTCTCGTTGTCGATCATATTGACCGTTTCCATAATCCGCCGCAAGTCCATTATTCCAGACCTCCGCCCAGTTCATGCATGGCCGCGTACATCTTTTCATTCCGGATGTTGATTTCCACGCCCAGTTTCTTGCCCAGTTCCTTCAATTCCGTGCTCAAGGCGGAGAAATCTGCCTCATCGCTGACATCAACGACCATCATCATCGTGAAGTAGCCGTTCATGATCGTCTGGGACAGGTCCAGAATGTTAATGTCTTTTTCAGCTAAAAAGCTGCTTACGCCGGCAATAATCCCGGTCTTGTCTTGGCCGACAGTTGTCAAAATTGCTCTCATTGCTTGCCCTCCTGCTTGCGAAGCTTATATCCTGATCAGGATAAGAAATAAATTTAATTTGGATTAAAAAGTTCTGTTTTAGAATAGCATCTTTTAAATTGGCTGGGTAGTCAAGGCCAGCGATTCCAGAACATCTAGGATCAACTGGACTGTTTCCAGGCTGGAGAAAACCGGAATATGGGTATTCAGGGCCTGGTCCTTGATCTTGATCGAGTCTTCCACTGCCGAGTCCGACAGGTTGACGACATTAACCACCATCACGATCCGGTGGGTCTGGATTCTTTCCAAAAGGTTTCTAGACCCATCCTGGATCTTGGCGATAACCCCGGTCGTAATCCCCGCCTCAGCCAGAATATTGGCCGTCCCTTCCGTGGCCGTGATCTTGAAGCCTAGGCGGGCAAAGCGCTTGGCCAGGTTGGCTACTTCCTGCTTTTCCTCATCGCTGACTGAGAAGAAAATCGTCCCATAACTTGGTATATGCAGGTCGCTGGCTTCATAGCCCTTGTAAAGGGCCTTGGCCAGGCGGCTGTCTCTGCCCATCACGGCATCAGAGGACTTCATCCTGGAGTCAAAAGTATTGTCTGAACTGTAATTGAGGTAGGAGAAGACTGGCATCTTCACGTGGATGAACTCGTCAACCGGCCAGACCTCGTTCGGGTAGCCTAAATCAGCAATCTTTCTGCCCGCTAAGACCTTAACCGCGTATTCAACCAGGTCCTTGTTCATGGACTTGGACAAGAAGGCCAGATTATGACCGGCATAAGTCTTGATCTGAAGCAGGTAGATTTCCCTGCCCTTGAGCAAAAAGTGCAGGTTGAAGATCCCTCTGATCTTGAAGCTGCGGATCAGCTTGATTGTTTCTACCCGCAGCTTTTCCGCTTGCTCCTTGCTTAAATACTGGGGGCCAAAAACCGCGATGGAGTCTGAGGCGTGGGACCCGGACTGCTCCAAGTGCTCCACGATCCCCGGGATAGTCACGTCTTCCCCATCCGTGATCGCCGTAATCTCATACTTCATCCCCGAGATAAACTGGGAAATCGTATAATCATCAACCTGGTTTTCCCGAAAGTATTTCTCCAGGGCCGGCTGGTCATAGACCACGGCTGACTTTTGCTTGCTCTTTTGGTGATAGCCCCCGACCAAGACCGGATAGCCCACACGGGCCACAAAGGCTAAAACTGCCTGGTAGTCGGTCGTTGCCAAATATGGCACCCGTTTGACCTCAGAAATCTTGGCCGTGTCTAAGTGGCTGATCGGCAAAAGGCGGTCGATCTCGTGCTGGCCAAAAATCTTCAAACCGTGGCTCACCAAAGGCAGGCGCAAGGCGGAAACCTGCTTGCCGGAGAATTGAGTGACCACGTCCGTGATCCCTTCTTCTTCGCAGATGGTGATGATGCTGTCCAGGTTGATCGATTCAAAATAGACCCGGTCAGCCAAGTGGTAGTCCATCGAGGCAGATTCCGCGTTGTTGGACAAAAGGACCGTCTCATAGCCCTCTTTCTTCAAGGCCGCCAGGGCATGGTAGAGCATGTAGTCAAATTCACTGGTTACTGACACCTGGAAGGGCGGCATCCCCAGCAAAAGAACCTTTTTCTTCTCCGGATCCTTGGAAAATTCCAATTCGCTTTCCACCCCGTAGCTCTGGTAGTAGACCTTGACTTTGGGCTGGTAGACCCCGGCGCTGTCATCAATCGCTGAGAATGATGGCCGGACGTCTTTTTCATTCAGCAAAGGAAATATGTCATGGACGTCCATCTTAGTCAATTTGGCCAAAAGGTCGCTGGAGAAGCCCCGGATCTTGGCCTTTAAAAGGAGGTCATGGTCTAATTCACCCGCATGGGCAATGTCCCTGCCAATCTTGACCAGGTAGCGCAGCTTCTGGTAATAGACCGGATGAATATTCAAGACGCTGCTTATGGACTGGTAGTCGATACCCTGGCTAAGGGCAGCCAGCAGCTGGACCAGGTGCATTTCGTTAGGGTGGCTGAGGTCATCCAGGATCACCTCATCGCTCTTGCCCCTTTCCTTGATAAAAGCTGACCACAAGACTTCCAGATCATTGCTGGAAATCAAGGCCTTGAAAAAGGCACTTTCAAAATTCCGCCCGATCCCGACCGCTTCCCCGGTTGACTGGGTGTGCTTGCCCAGCTGGTAGTGGTTGTAGCCGGTCTTAGCAAAGGACCAGTAAGGGATCTTGATGCTGACGGTGTCAGAGACCGGTTCAATGGCCGCACACAGGCCAGTGGCCGGGTCAGTGACTTCATTCAGCCGCAGCCCGATCGCCAGCTTGGCTAAAACATAGCCGATTGAATACAGGCTGGTCTTTTGGTCCAAGACGGCGGTTCTGGTCAAGCGTGGCTTAACGGCCAAGAGCTTGTAGACCATTTCCGTACCCCGGTGGCTGATGGCGAAGTGGACGCTTAAAAAGCCGACCAGCTGCAATTTGTCCGCTATCTTGCCAGCTTCTGCCCGCAGGACTTGAATTTGGTCATTGTTCATGGTCAAAAGCGGCTTAATCAAGACTGAGTCGCCTGAGTCAATCCCGACCGGTTCCAAAGACCCCGTCGCTCCGACAAAACAGAGGTTGCCGTCTTCATCACGGAGCAGGTCCAAGATGACCTCTTCACAATTAGACAAGTCTTCCGTCATCCGGTAGCTGGCCGGGCGGAAGTCCCGGTCCTGGCTCTCCTGGCGCAGGTACTGTGCTAAATCCCGGCTGCTCTTAAAGGAGATGTGGTCATCGCGCTCAAAGTAGTACTTTTTGATCAAAAGAATCGGGAAAGAGAGCTTGTTTTCCAGCTGCTCTTGCAGGTGCTCGTCGTATTTTAAACCCAGGCTGTCTAAAAACCAGGTCTGCCCGACTGGCAGATGATTGGCTTCCAAGAAACGGGTCCGCTTTTGCGGGTTGGACATGGAAATGGCCCTCTCATTGATCGTTAACAGCTTGATCCCCATCTGGTGGAGGATTCCGTCAGCCTGCAGCTTCTTGGTCACGTCCAGGGCCATCAAGGAACCAAAAGCCGTCATGATCGCATCAGGTTCTTCCATCCGGAGGATCCGCTTCAAGAAGTCCAAGGTCATCGGTTCCAGGTACACGGTCAAGCCCGGTAAGGGGTCGGTTGAGACGCTGGCTGGATTGGGGTTGACCAGGACCACCTGAATATTCTCTTCTAAGAGGGCCTCGATGGCGCTCTTGGTCAAGAGGTCCGTATTGGCCACATTGCCCACCAGGGCTGAGCCGGCACCAATAATCAAGATTTTGTTTAAATCATTTTCGCGTGGCATTATTTCACCAGTTTCAAAAAGTCGTCAAAAATCACCTGGGCATCTTCCGTCCCCGGGGCTCCTTCCGGGTTGAAGGCCACCGCCAGCAGCTGCAGCTTATCATTGCTGAAGCCGGCTAAAAGCTCATTGTGCAGGTCGAAATACTCTTCATTAAAGGTCATGGCCGTGTCATCCGGCAAAACCAGCTGGGCAATATTCATGGCCGTCTGCCAGATCTGTCCGCTACTCTGCCCGATCACCGGGAAATTGGTCCCGTTCTGGTACTGGGGCAGGTCAACCAGGCTGAGGTCCAGGTAGGCTGAAATCGCCAAAAAGCCCAGGCCGACCCCCAGGATCGGCAGCTTGCCCAGATATTCATCCAAAATGTGCCGCAAGTATGGCAAAACCTCTTTGGCCTGGCTGGGGCCGTTAGAGATAATAATCCCGTCTGGCCGCAGGGTCTTGATATCGCGGACAGTCGCGTTATATGGCAGAACATTGGCATTGACCTGTCTTAATGACAGTTCCCGCAGCATGGAGTGCTTGAGGCCCAGGTCGATAATGGCAATCGTCTTGCCGACGTTAGGAGCAGCATAGGCGTTCTTGGTGGAAACCAAGGAGCTCTTGTTTTTCGGTAAAACCAGGGCTCTGATCTGGTCAAAGGCGTGTTCATCATTGGTATCCATGATCGAGGCCTTTAAAGGACCCAGATTCTGCAGTTTTCTGACCAGGGCCCGGGTATCAACGTTAAAAATTGCCGGCACCTTTTTTTCCTGCAAAAAGTCGCCCAAAGACTGGAAGGTGTCATTGTCGGTAATGTTCAAGGCAATGTCGTTGGCAATAACGCCGCGGACACTGGGCTGGATGCTTTCGTAGTCAACCGCGTTGATCCCGTTGCTGCCGATCATCGGAGTAGTAAAGACGATAATCTTGCCCGCGTTTGACGGATCAGTTAAAACCTCTTGATAGCCGTAATTGCTGGTCTGGATGGCCAATTCGCCCGTGGCGGTGATCATGGCCCCGATGCCGTCACCGGCATAAGAGCTGCCATCTTCAAGAATAAGGTAGCGTTTCATCCTATTTCACCCGCTTCTTTCGCAAGTCTGCAACCGTCTGCTGGAAAATTTCCGGCGGCTGGACGGAGAACTCCAGCCACTCACCTGTTGATGGCTGCTCAAAGCCCAGGGTCTTGGCATGCAGGAACTGGCCATGGCCGGGCAGGGTCTTTCTCGGTCCATACAAGGGGTCGCCTGCTAAAGGGTGGCCGATATAAGCCATATGGACCCGGATCTGGTGGGTCCGGCCGGTTTCCAGCTGGCACTCAACCAAGCTGTAGCCCTGGTATTGCTCCAGGACCTTAAAGTGGGTTACCGCGCTCTTGCCCTTTTCCACCACCGCCATCTGCTTGCGGTCCTTGGGATTGCGGCCGATCGGGGCGTCAATTGTCCCTTCTTCTTCCGCAAAATTGCCATGGACGATGGCCAGGTACTGGCGCTTGTTGGATTTGGCGGCCAGCTGCTTTTCCAGTGATTCCCGGGCAGCCGCGTTTTTCGCCACCATCAAGAGGCCCGAGGTGTCCTTGTCGATCCGGTGAACGATCCCGGGTCTGAAGCCTTCCGGACTGTCGGCCAGATCCCTGGTGTGGTAGAGCAAGGCGTTAACCAGAGTGTGGCTGGGGTGGCCGGCGGCCGGGTGGACCACCATCCCCTGCGGCTTGTTGACCACGATGATGTCTTCGTCTTCATAGACAATGTCCAGTGGAATATTTTCCGCTTCCAGCTTTAATGGCTCTAGCGGCAAAACGGTGACCTGGATCAGGTCACCTTTCTGCACTTTATATGAAACTTTGCTCTTTTTGCCATTGACCAGGACTTCCCCGGCTTGGACCAATTCCTTGATCCGGCTTCTGGACAGGTCAGTCATTTCCCCTGCCAGATACTTGTCCAGCCGCTGGCCGCTTTCTTCCGCGGTCAGTTCATACTCACGGTTCATCCTAGTCCTCCCTTTCAATGAATAACAGATAGCTGAAGATCAGAATCACGCCAACGGTAATGGCAGCATCAGCCAGGTTGAAGATATTGAACTGCACAAAGTCCAGCTGAATCATGTCGATGACATACTTCAAATGCAGGCGGTCAATCAAGTTGCCGATGATCCCGCCCAAAACCAGAACCAGGCCCGACTTGAACATCCAGTGGCTGTACTTCTTATTGAAGTAGTAGTAAAGCACTACGGCAATGGCAACAGAGCTGACTACGTAAAAGAACCACATTTTGCCGGACAAGATATTCCAGGCCGCCCCGTTATTCTGAATATAGGTAAAGGAGAACAGCCCCGGCATCACGTCGTGGACTTCGCCCAAACGGTAATTTGTGACAATATAATACTTCAAAGCTTGATCAGCTGCCGCGATCAAGGCAGCGATCACTAATCCAACTATCTGCATAATCCTCTTTTCTAGAACAAACCGCTGATCTTGCCGGTTTCGTCCACATCAATATCCAAGGCGGCCGGGTGCTTTGGCAGGCCTGGCATGTCCAGAATGTGGCCAGTTGAAACTACCACGAAGCCGGCCCCGTTGCGGAGGCTCAAGCCCTTGACATGCAAAGTAAAGCCGGTAGGAGCTCCCAATTCCTTGACATTGTCAGTAAAGCTGTACTGGGTCTTGGCAATGATGACTGGCAGCTTGTCCTTGCCCATCTTCTTCAATTTTACAAGCTGGTCCTTGGCCTTGTCCGTGTATTCCACGTCAGCCGCGTGGTAGATCCGCTTGGCTACCTTTTCAATCTTGGTTTCCAGATCGTCATCCAGGTCGTAGCTGCGCTTGATTTCGTAGTCGCTCTTGTCGGCCAGTTCAACGATCTTTTCAGCTGCTGCCTTAGCCCCCTTGGAGCCTTCATCATGGGCAGTCACGATTTCGCATGGGAAGCCTTGTTCTTCAATCAATGACTTGAGCAGGTCAAGCTCTGCTTCAGTGTCAGTTGGGAACTTGTTGATAACCACCAAAACTGGAATATTGTATGAACGGACATTGTTCATGTGCCGGTCCAGGTTAGCAAAACCTTCCTTTAATGAGTCCAGGTTTTCTTCCTTCAAATGGTCAGTTGACTTTTCAGCCTGGTACTTCAAGGCCCGGACAGTCGCAACAACAACGGCGGCATCTGGCTTCTTTTCCAGCTTGGTGGAAACGAAGTCCAGGAACTTTTGCCCGCCAAGGTCTGAACCAAAGCCGGCTTCACTTAAAACGTAGTCGCCGAGGTGCAGAGCCAGGTTGGTTGACAGGATGGAGTTGTTGCCGTGGGCAATGTTGGCGAAAGGTCCGCCGTGTACGAAGGCTGGAGTGTGTTCCAAAGTTTGAACCAGGTTTGGCTTCAGGGCCGTTGACAAAAGGGCAGCGATGGCGCCTTGGAAGCCCAGGTCCTTGACAAAGACTGGTTCATCCTCGTAAGTGTAGCCGACCAGAACCTTGCCGATTCTTTCCTTTAAGTCAGCAATGTCCTTGGACAGGCAGAGAATAGCCATGAGTTCGTGACCCACAGTCAACTGGAAGCTGGCCGGGCGTTCAACCCCGTTGAACTTGGATCCTTGGCCAATCGTTACCTTTCGCAAGGTCCGGTCGTTAACGTCCAGGCCGCGCTTAATGACGATCTTTTCCGGGTCCAGGCCCAGTTCGTTGCCTTGGTAGATGTAGTTGTCAACCAGGGCTGACAGGTTGTCGATGGCTGAGGTCAAGGCATGCATGTCCCCGGTAAAGTGGAGGTTGATGTCTTCCATTGGAATGACTTGGGCATAGCCGCCGCCGGCAGCCCCGCCCTTCATCCCGAAGACTGGTCCCATGGATGGTTCTCTTAAGGCAATCACCGTCTTCTTGCCTAATTGGTTATTGATGGCATCCCCGATCCCGATCGTCATCGTGGACTTGCCTTCCCCGGCTGGAGTTGGTGAAATTGAAGTCACCAAGATCAGCTTGCCCAGGTGGCCGTTTTCTTCACTACGCTTGATTGCCTGCCAGTTGACCTTGGCCTTGTCGTAGCCGTATGGTTCAAGGTCTTGGCTGGTCAAGCCCAGCTTGGCCGCAACGTCAGTAATAGGCAATTCTTCTGCTGCTTGCGCAATTTCGATATCTGATTTAACCATTTCTGTCACGCTTTCTCTTAAAAACAAGATAATCAGTGCTTTGATGCCTGGAAACCCGCACCCGGTAGACCTCAAAGCCACGCCAACTAGTCACCAATTCTGGTTTTTCCTCCAGGACGAACTCCTTCCGGTAAGGCAAACGCAAGCGCGTCTGACCGTCAAAAGAAATGTAGGACTTTTTCCATGTAAAAACAAGCAGAAGCAGGAAGATGATGCCCGTTATCACAGTCGGCAGGTTGATGAACTGGTTGCCCTCCAGACAGAAGATCACAGTCAGGAAAAGCACCAGCAAGAGCCAGCTGTAATAAATGACGCCAAGGTCTCCTAAAAAGATCAAATGTTTTTTCATGAAAAACTCCTTGTCACTAGATATCTAGATTATAGCAAAAAAGCAGGAAAATACCGAAAAATACGAAAAATGTTTTTAACTATTGTTTTTAATATTCGGTAATCAAGTTATAGTTAGGACTTTAAGCAAAGAAACTTAAAAAATAATCGGCTTTTCACCAGGTCAAATCTAACTTTTGACTTGACTGGGTGCTCTCGTAAAGGGAGCTGATATAACTTTTCATGCTGGGCATGGCTGCCAACAAAGTTCGGTAAGCGCTTGATTCATAAATTGCCGCGATCTCGGCTTCACTCTTATAGCTTTGCCCGGTGAAAAAGTCCCAGTGCATCTTTTTGAGCATTTCCGCGGCTTCCGGCAGGTCCTTTGCTGCTCCCTTGAGCAGGTGCTGGCGCAGAAGCAGGTTATTGCTCCGGTCAAAAACTTCCTTCAGATAAGCGTGAAAATCCGCAAAAGGCGGCAGCTTTTTCTCTTCAGCCGTTAAAAAAATGTCAATGTCAAAAGCGTGGCGCCGGTAGCTGAGGGAATTAGCAGTCAGCTCAACTATCCCATAGCCCTGGTCGCTTTCCGCGAAGCAGGATGAAACAACCTCGGGAACCGGAACCCAGCCGGACATGATGTGCTGGGCATGGATATGGCCGGAAAAAGCGCAGCGGACCGGGTACTGACTGAGCAGCTGGACAATTTCACCGGCATTATTCAGCTTAAAGCCGTCATGAACCACTGAATTATGACTGTAGAGGTTATGGTGCATGAAAAAGAGGACGTCTTGTCCCAGTCTTTTGGCCTCAACCAATTCCTGGCTCAGCCACCGCCTTTCCCCATCATCGATGGCCCCGCTGGTCATAGGATAGGTGTAGGAAAACTTACTGCTGTACAGGTTGGAGTCCAGCAAAAGCAGCCGCCAGTGCGGGTTCAAGTTGACTGAATATGATAAAGAGCCTGGCTCCTGGCTTGCGGCTAAGTCATAGCTGGCGGAAAAAATTTCCTTCCAGTCAGCCGGTGAAATTTGCGCAACCCGTCTTTCCTCACTGCCACTAAAACTTCTGGCCCAGCCGTCATAAATGTCATGGTTGCCCGGAATAACCAGCAAGGCAATCCCCGCTTCTTTTAAGGGGGCAAAAATCTCCCCCAGCCTTTCAGCTGACCGCCTGGCTCCATTAAAGGTCAAGTCCCCGGTAATGATCAAGGCTGCCGGCTTGGCCCTGACAACTTTTCTGACAAAAGCCCTGAGAGCCAGGTCCTGGTAGGCAATGTCCTTGCCAGCGCTGGTTTGCTGCATCTTTTTAAACCTGGCGCCAAAGTCATGCAGGTCATCGGCAATTAAGTGGGGATCTGAGATCAGCCAGAAGTCTGGCCGTTCACTATCCGTAATCGTCTTCATCAGCATATCTCTTCTTTACTTGCGCTTGACCCAGAACTGGTAGTAGTCAACCCGGAGGTTACCATTGTAGAGCTTGCGCTTCTTGCTGGCCTTTTGCCCGAAGCACTTTTCAAAATCCGGGTCCGCCGTCAAGTAGTACTGGCTGAAAGAAGTCAGCGGCCGCAAGACTTCCCCCATCTGCCGGTAAAGCTCTTCTGCCCCTTGCTTGTCTTTCAAACGCTTGCCGTATGGCGGGTTGGAAACGATGACCCCGTTTTCCAGATCGGTGGTAAAGTCCTTGACCGCGACCTGCTTAAAGCGGATGTCCTGCAAGACCCCGGCATTGTGGGCATTCAGCTTGGCTACTTCCAGAATCGACTGGTCGATATCGCTGGCCCAAATTGGCGCTTCAGCTGGCTTAACCTGGCTCTTGGCTTCTTTCAGCAGCTCTTCGTGCAGGCGCGGGTCAAACCAGTCAAAGTCGTCAAAGGCAAACTTCCGCCAAGTGCCCGGGGCAATATTGCGGGCAATCAAGGCTGCTTCAATTGGCAGGGTCCCTGACCCGCACATCGGGTCAATAAATGGATGGGTCCCGTCATATGGCGTCAGCTTGATCAAAGATGCCGCGAAGTTTTCCTTTAAAGGCGCTCCCCCGTGCTCAATCCGGTAGCCCCGCTTGAAAAGACTTTCCCCGGTCGTGTCCAGCGACAGGCGGACAGTGTCCTTGTAAATGTGCACGTCCAGCTGGTAGAGGCTGCCGCTTTCCGGCAGCTTGCCCCGCCGGTGGTATTGGGCCGCCATCTTGTCAACGATGGCTTTTTTCACAATGGACTGCACATCCGGTTCAGAGTGCAGCTTTGAGCGGACACTGCGCCCCTTGACTGGGAAGGCCGCGTCGACTGGCAAAAGCATGGCCCAGTCATAAGCGTAAGTTTCATCATACAAGGTTGAGAAATCTTTAGCCGTAAATTCCTTTAACAGGATCTTGACCCGGTCAGCTGTTCTGAGCCACAAATTGCATCTGACGATGTCTTTCTGGCCGCCTTTAAAAAAGACCCTGCCGTTTTCCGTCGTCGTTTCATAGCCCAAGGACTGCAGTTCCTTGGCCACGACGCTTTCAAAACCCGCCCCCATGGTCGTGTACAATCGGTATTCTTCCATCGCTATCTCCGTTCTTTTCCTTCTGATCCTTATTCTAATTGCTATTCTGATTTTATATTTGCAGGCTTATTCCTAAAAAAAGAAAAAGTTGGGCTTCAAACGAAGTCCAACTCTCTGCCTTGCAAGTTTCTATAAGCCACGTTCTGTTCCACCAACCGCCGGCCGCGGCTGGTTTCAGCAGCCATCTATCTCTACATGATGTAGTCCAACTTTTGGTTCATTTGCCTAAGTTGAGACGCCCCTACCAAATTTCGGGTTACACGCTCGCAGGGTTTACCTCGTTCCACCAAGCCGGTTTCCCGGCTTGCTCCGTCACTGTGGCACTTTCAAGATATTCACGCATGGCTAGGCTTTAGCGCTTTCTCTGCCGTGAGGCCTGGGGCCTCCTCCAGCTTATTGGGCTGAATACGATCACTACGGGCATCGCAGCCCGTGCGTGCGTGGACTTTCCTCAGCCGGCTCAAGGCCGGCCGCGACTGCTCAAAACTTGCAACATTGCTATTATAGCAAACTTTCTTTACTTTTGTAAGTCCTGAATTCCGTAAACTCTTTGTTCCAGATTGTAGACCTTCCGCTCCAAGGTTGAAAGTCTTTGAATGATTGCCATGTTAGTTGAGATTTCGCCGCTAGTGCTGCTGTTATCCAGGCTGAAGTTGGCCCGCTGCCTTTGTGAGCTTGGCACGTAGGTCTTAACGTCTTCTTCCTTGCTTTCAGTAGTTGCTGGTGCCGGGCCGGCTGCCGGAATTTCCTTGACGGCCTGTTCTTCCTGCTTGACCTGCTTCTCAGCGTCGATTACCTGCCCCTGCAGTTCCCCAATCCGGCCGTAAAGGTCTTCAATGATGTCCTGGAAGGTTTCATAGTCGGAAATGATTTGGTCCAGGTAAGAATCAACTTCATCCGGATCATAGCCCTTGACCTTGCTTCTGAACTGCTTCTTCAAAATGTCCTGCGCGGACAACTTAATATCGTTTAAATCTGCCATTAACTCTTGACTCCTTTATACTAAAGTCATTTTATCAAAAAGCGCCCTTATAAAAAAGAAAGAAAGAGTTAAAATTTACCATTCCCTTTGATTTTCTTCATAATCCCTGGCGGCCTGTTCCAGGTCATAATAATCGACCAGGTCCAGCTGGTAGTCATCCCGCTTTTCCAGGTATTTTTCGATCATCTCGTAGTCATACTTGCTCTTGCCCGGGTATTCCGGGTCATAGACCAGAAGGGCCCGGTCGGTGTGCTGGAACATAAACTGCTGGTATTCCCGGAATTGCCGGCCGCCCTGGTAGGGTCCTTTTGAAGTTGCGGACCAGAAATCAGCTTGATTTTTCAAATTCTGCAGCTTAAGCTGGTTGTTTTCGCTCCAGCGGCTGCCAAAGTCAAGATAAGGCAGCATCACTGCCAGGCGCAGGTTATAGTCCTGCCTTAGTTCCAGGGCCACTTCCGCGCTCCACTGCTCAACGCCCAGGTTAGCGCCAGTGATGACCCAGTCCAATTGCCCTTCTTCCAGCAGGTTGGTCAGGCGCTGCTTGATGGCATACTTGATCACCGTGATTTTTGGATCCTTGTCGCCAAAAGTTCCCAGTTCATAGCCCCGGTAGCCGCTGATCCAAATTCGCTGCATGCAAATTCCTCCCTTAATCTTTTTGCTTTGCCAGTTTCTTAAAAACATTGTAACATTAACCGCAAAAGCAGGAATGATCTAGCTTCAGAGTCAGTTTGCAAATAATCTGATTAGGTTTCTCAAGTTTTTATTGTTATAATGACTTCCAGGAGTGAACTTTATGGTCAAATACCCAACTGGATCTGTCATGCCCCTCAGGGCAGCTCAGCGGCAAGGAGAAAAGGCCCTGCTTAAAAAGGCCAGCTTTTCTGACCGCGGGATGACCCTGGAGCAGCAGATCAATGAATCAAACCAGTACTACCTTGACGCGGGCATCGCGGTCGTTCACAAGAAGCCGACCCCGATTCAGATCGTCAAGGTCGACTACCCAAAAAGATCGCGGGCTGTCATCCGCGAGGCCTACTTTCGTCAGGCCTCAACGACTGACTACAACGGCGTCTATCAAGGCTACTACCTTGATTTTGAAGCCAAGGAGACGCGCAACAAAACTTCTTTTCCTTTAAAGAACTTTCATGAGCACCAGATCCTGCACCTTGAGCAGTGTTTGGACCAGGAGGGGATTTGCTTTGCCCTTATCGGCTTCATGACCCTGGAGCGCTACTTTGTCACCCCGGCATCTTTTTTGATTCAAGCTTGGCAAAACTGGAAGGCTGCCGGCAAGAGTTCCATGACTCTTGCTGAAATCGAAGCTAACTCCTTTGAAATTAAAAGCGGATTCTGGCCAGCCCTGCCCTATTTAGAGGCGGTCGACCGGATCATTGCGGATAGGAAACAAGAACATGGCAACAAATAGTCCAGAGCAAAAGAACACGCGGATGGCCCGCCTGCACGCCAATGACGGCGCCAAGAAGGCCCGGCCCGTTCTGCGGGTAATTAAATGGCTTTTTCTGCTCTTTTTCTTGCTGATCATCTCCGGCGTCGGCGTCTTCGCCTACTACGCCAAAGACGCCCCGAGCATCAGCACCTCCAAGCTGCAAAGCGGCGGCACATCAAGTTTTTACACTACCGACGGCAAATTTTTAATGTCACTGGGTTCACAGACCCGGGTCTATGCTAAAGACTCGGCCATCCCCCAGACTTTGAAAGACGCGGTCGTCTCTATCGAAGACAAGCGCTTCTACTCTGAAAGCCTGGGGATCGACCCCCTCCGGATCGTGTCGTCTTTCTTGACCAACGTCAAGAGCTCCAGCACCGTGGCCGGCGGGTCAACCATCACCCAGCAGCTGGTCAAATTGACCTGCTTCTCAACCGCCAGCTCCCAGCGGACCCTGTCCAGAAAGGCCCAGGAAGCCTGGCTGGCCATGAAGGTGGAAAGAGAATACAGCAAGGACCAGATCCTGGAATTTTACATCAACAAGGTTTACATGAACTATGGGACCTACGGGATGGGGACTGCAGCCAACTACTACTATGGCAAGTCCCTCAAGCAGCTGGACCTGGCCCAGCTGGCCCTTTTGGCCGGGATGCCTAACGCCCCGGTGGCCTACAACCCTTACCTTTACCCAAAGAAGGCTAAGTACCGGCGGGACCTGGTTCTTAAGGCCATGTATGACAACAAGAAGATTACTAAGAAGCAGTACCTGGCAGCCAAGGCTGAAGACGTACAGAAGGGCCTTAAGAAGCACACGACCAGCACTGAATCCAAGCTGCGCAAGGTCGACGACGCCTACATCAAGGAAGCAATTGCTGAAGTGCAGGCTGACGGCTTCGACCCATACAATGACAACCTGAAGATCACCATCAACATCAACCAGGCTGCCCAAAACAAACTTTACTCCCTGGCTAACAGCGGCAGCGTTGCTTTTACCAGCAAGAAGATGCAGATCGGGGCCACGGTCATCAACCCGAAGAACGGACATGTTATCGCCATCCTCGGGGGCCGGAAGTTGCCGTCAGTCCAGCTGGGTCTTGACCGGGCAGTCCAGACAGGCCGGTCAACCGGGTCAACGATCAAGCCGGTCTTAGACTACGCTCCGGCAATTCAATACCTCAACTGGGGAACCAGCCACATCCTGCAGGATACCAAGTACACCTACCCGGGCACTAATATCCAGCTTTATGACTGGGACAACACTTACCAGGGGTCAATGAGCATGCGCTATGCCCTGGTTCAGTCCAGAAACGTGCCGGCCGTCAGAACCTTGAATGAAGTCGGGATTTCCCGGGCCTCGCTTTTTGCCAGAAAATTAGGTGTTAACGTCAGTCCCAATGCTGGTCTTTCAACAGCGATCGGGGCTGACGCCTCCAGCTTGCAGATGGCGGCTGCTTATGGGGCATTCGCGACGATGGGCGTTTACAGAAAGCCGCAATTCGTCTCCAAGATCGAAACGGCTGACGGGCAGGTCCGCAAGTATAACTCTGCTGGCAAGCGGGTCATGAAGAAGTCAACTGCCTACATGATCACCGACATGCTCAAGGGCGTCTTCACCAGCGGGACCGGGACCACGGCCAAGGTCAGCGGGATCTACGAGGCCGGTAAGACCGGTACGGTTAAGTACTCTTACTCCGACCTGGTTAAGTACCCAAGCTACAGCTCAACGCCAAAGGATTCCTGGTTCGTTGGCTACACCAAGCAGTATTCAATCGGAATCTGGACAGGCTATGACAATTTGAAGGACGGGACGATCTCTGGAGTCGGCCAGTACTCAGCCCAGCTGATCTACAAGTACATGATGTCCTACTTGATGGCTGACGAAGACAGCACAGACTGGGAAATGCCAGCAACGGTCGTCAAGAAGCGGATTGTCAAAAATACTGAAGACAAAGTAGCCTCCCCTGGCCAGCCCTACACTTGGGAGCTCTTTGTCAAGGGGCATGCGCCGACTGACGCTGACTATGTCTCCTCAAGCAGCGATACTTCTACTGCTTCCAGTTCAGCCGTGACTTCCAGTGTCAAATCAAGCTCAAGTTCCAGCTCCTCGAAGAGCAGCTCGAGTTCCAGTTCAAGCAAGAACTCCTCGTCTTCATCTAGCTCTTCAAGTTCAAGCGCGGTTTCATCAAGCTCGGCATCTTCTTCCAGCCAGAGCAGCAAGGCGCCGAAGACTGAAGAAAATAAGCAAGACAACAATAATGATAACAAGCAGAATAACTAAGCTGCTGAATTAATAATTTATCGAAAAAGCCAGAGCAACTGATTTCTTCAAGGCCCTGGCTTTTTTCTCTACTAAAATATATGGCAATAGGATAAAAAACAAGAATATCTGTCAACAAGACTTACAGAAATAGAAAAGAGGAAATCATGGACGCAATTAAAATTGAGGACTTTTTGCACTATGCCAACCTGGGCAAGCTCAAGGCCAAGGGTCAGAACCTTGTCTGGGTCAAGGGCCTGCCAGATGCCAGCAAAAAAGACAAATACCTCTACACATTAGAGACCTTGCAAGACGGGCAAGTCAGTCCCCTTAGCTCCTTTGGCCAGGAAAGAGACTTCGTCTTTCTCGATGAAAACACGGTTTGCTTTGCCAGCAACCGGACCAAGGAAAAGGACAAGACCTTTATCTACCAGCTTTCCTTAAAGGGCGGTGAAGCAAGGGAAATCGCTGCTTTAGAAGGAGAAGATTTCGCGCTTGAAAATGTCTTAGCAGACGGCCGCCTGCTCCTCAGCCGGCGGGTTGACTTGCACGAAGCTGAGAAAAAGCAGGATCCGGATGAAAAAGACTATGTGGTCTTAGATGAGTTCCCGGCCTACTTCAATGGCGACGGCATTATTTCCAAGTTCCGCGACCGCCTCTTTCTTTTTGACCCCGACAAAAAGGAGTTGACCGAACTCTTAAAAGATGACCCATACTTCAACTTTGACTTCCACTATGTCGATGGCACTGACCTCTACTTCACCGGGGATTCTTACACTCAATCCAAGGCACGCAAGTCCGCCCTCTACAAGCTGGACTTAAACAGCCTGGAATATTCTCAGCTTTTGCCAAAAGAAGAGTGGTCAATTTTTGACATCTGCGTCTTAAAGGGCCAGCTCTACCTGGTGGCCACTGATGAAAAGCGCTATGGCTCGGAAGAAAATCCTCAGTTTTACAAGTATGACCCGGAATTCAAAACCCTTTCTTTGGCCACGGCTTGGGAAGACTGCTGGGGCAACTGCGTAGACACCGACCTTTGCCTGTTGGACGTGCGGACCAGCCGGGTCTTTGAGGACTGCCTCTACTTCACCACGACTAAGGTCGACCACACGGTATTGGAATGCTTTGACGGCGAAAAAGTTACTCCTGTCTTTGAATTTCCTTCCATCGAATTCTTTGACTTTACCAGTGACGGCACTTGCTGGTTTACTGGTCCAAATGCCAACGAGACCCAGCAACTTTACAGCTACAAGGACGGCCAGCTGACCAAGCACTCTAGCTATAACGAAGATGCCTTAAAGGGCCGCTATGTTGCTTCCGCCGTTCAAGTTGACTATCAAGACTATGCCGGCAATACCCAGCATGGCTGGGTTCTTTACCCGAAAGACTTTGCTGAAAAGCAAAAATATCCGGCCATCCTCGATGTCCACGGCGGGCCAAAGACAGTTTACGGGACCCCCTTTTTCCACGAGATGCAGGTCTGGGCAAGCCAGGGCTACTTTGTCTTCTTTGCCAACATCTACGGCTCTGACGGCCAGGGCAACGACTACGCCAACATGCGGGGGCACTGGGGCCGGGAAGACTACGAGGACTTGCTGAAGTTCACGGACGCTGTTTTGGCAAAAATCCCGCAAATTGACGCCGGCCGTCTGGGCATCACTGGCGGTTCATATGGCGGCTACATGACCAACTGGGTGATCGGCCATACTGACCGCTTCAAGGCTGCCGCCAGCCAGCGGTCCATGTCCAACTGGCTGAGCGATGCCTTTATGTCAGACGTGGGTCCTTGGGATGACCTTTACTCCATTGACGCAAATAACTTGGACGAGAAGCTGGACTATGCCTGGCAGCAGTCTCCTTTGAAATATGCCAAAAACGTGACCACGCCGACCTTGTTCATCCACTCTTTGGAAGACTACAGATGTCCTTTGCCGGAAGGAATGCAGATGTTCCGGGCCCTGCTCTACTACGGGGTGGAAAGCAGAATGTGCCTCTTTAAAGGCGAAAACCACGAGCTCTCCAGAAGCGGGCAGCCAAAACACCGGATCCGCCGCTTAAAAGAAATTACTGCCTGGTTTGACCAGCATTTGCGGTAAAATATAAGAGGCAAGAAAACAAAAGATTATGCAACAAAGGAGTTTTTTATGACTAAAATTGCCATGTATAATGTCAGCCCGATCGAAGTGCCTTACATTGAAGACTGGGCTAAGAAAAACGATGTCGAAATTAAGACGACCGACCAGGCCTTGACCAGCGCGACTGTAGATTTAGCTGAAGGGTGCAGCAGCGTTTCCCTTAAGCCACTTGGCCCGGTTGACGAAGAAGTTGTTTACCAAAAATTGAGCGAATACGGGGTCAAGTGCATCGGCCTCAGAATCGTTGGCTTCAACACCATTAACTTCGACTGGACCAAGAAGTACAACTTGCTGGTCACCAACGTTCCGGTCTACTCCCCGCGGGCGATCGCTGAAATGACGGTTACCCAGGCCATGTACCTCCTGCGCAAGATCGGGGAATTCCGCTACCGGATGGACCATGACCATGACTTTACCTGGCCAAGTAACTTGATCAGCAATGAAATCTACAACTTGACTGTCGGCTTGATCGGGGTCGGTCACATCGGCAGCGCCGTGGCAGAAATCTTCTCAGCCATGGGGGCCAAGGTCATCGCCTATGACGTGGCTTACAACCCGGAATTTGAACCATTTTTGACCTACACCGACTTTGACACGGTCTTGAAAGAAGCTGACATCGTCTCCCTCCACACTCCCCTCTTCCCATCAACGGAAAACATGATCGGGGAAAAGCAGCTGAAGAAAATGAAGAAGTCTGCCTACTTGATCAACTGTGCCCGGGGCGAATTAGTCGACACTGGAGCCTTGATCAAGGCCTTGCAGGATGGCGAAATCGCCGGTGCCGGCCTGGACACTTTGGCTGGGGAATCCAGCTACTTTGGCCACACTGGCCTGACGGACAGCGAAATCCCAGAAGACTACAAGACCCTGGCCAAGATGCCAAACGTTGTCATTACTCCGCACTCAGCCTTCTACACGGAAACTTCCATCCGCAACATGGTGCAGATCTGCTTGACTGACCAATTGACCATCGCCAAGGGCGGCCGGCCAAGAAGCATCGTTAACCTGTAATTTTTACTGAATTGATCAACGCGAAAACACCGGCAGTTTAATTTCTGCCGGTGTTTTTTGGTATATTGCAATTTTCTATTGAAAACGCTAACTTTTTTGCTGGAATAATCTTTTTTCTACCATACAATGGAATTAGCATGTGAAAAGGAGAAAAAATTATGGAAATTAAGAAATGGTCTTATCCGGATTTTCCGGAATACCAAACCGACTTGCCAGACGTAAAATGTATCGACAGTACCGGTGATGAAGTCAGAGTCCTCTACCACCCAAACGTTGAATACGCAGATTATGGCGGACAGAAACTGACCTTGCAGATCTTGGAGCCATCTACACGGAACCATCCGGATGACTTGACTTACCCGATCTTTGTTTACGTCCAAGGCTCAGCATGGATGAAGCAAAATGTTTACCGCGACCTGCCCCAGATGGCAAAAATCGCCGCTCTTGGCTATGTTGTTGCGGTTGTTGAATACCGGGGCAGCGACGTGGCTTCCTTCCCGAAGCCGATTCTTGATGCCCAAAACGCCGTACGCTTCATGAAGCTGCACGGGCCCGAATACCAGGGCGACCCAAAGCGGGTTATTTTAGCGGGCAATTCTTCTGGCGGTCACACTGCCGTTTACGCCAGCTTTTTCCCGGAAGGTGAAGACAATCTCTACCCAGATGTTAACGCCAAAGTAAGTGGCGTGGTCGACTTTTACGGCTCTGTCTCCGTCATGCGTGAAGACAGCAACCCAACAACTATCAACCACTTGCAGGCTGACAGTCCGGAAGGGATGGAAATGGGCCATGTTGACTTAAGAGAGAATTCTGACCTGCGCCGGAAACTGTCAGTTGAGTGCAATATCAGCAAGGATACCGACATTCCGCCAGTATTGATCATTCACGGCACGAAAGACCGGACGGTCAACACAATCGGCAGCACTGACCTTTATCTGAAATTAAAGGAGTGCGGCAAAGAAGCCTCCTACATCCTGATCAAGGGTGCTGACCACGGCGGCGGAGAATTCACCTCCCCAGCTGTTTTAAAGGAACTGGATGCTTTCATTAAACATGTTTTAGCCTAGTATATAAAAAAGACCGCCTTCTCCGGCGGTCTTTTTACATTCCCAAAACTTCTTTTTCAATCGTGTCCAGGACGCCATTCTCCGCAGCCGGCAGTTTTGTTACGAACTTGGCTGCTTCCTTGACCTCTTCGCGGGCATTTTTCATCGCGTAGGAATGGCCCGCGAATTTCAGCATTTCAATGTCGTTAAGGCCATCACCAAAAGCCATGATTTCCTTAGGCGAAAGATCATAGCGGCTTGCCAGCCATTTAAGCGAATTACCTTTTGACACTTCGGGCTGCAGAATGTCGATGCTGGCTACTCCCGAGTTAAAAATCTGCAGTTTTTCCGCGCAGACTGCCTTAAGCTTCTCCTCAGTTTCGTCCATGCGGCCAGTGCCTGGCACTATCACGATTTCTGTGAATTTGTCATCAGGCAAAGGCAGGAAGCTAGATACATTCTGATTATGCGAGAAATAAAAATTCGTTTTTTCGCGAAAAGCCGGATCAGCCTGTTCCAAGAAATAACAATAGTTGATCCCGCAGAGCATGGTCCGTTGTGCCAGGCCGTTTTCCGCAATTATTTGCATTATTTTTTGAACCATGGACCGGTCAATCTCGTCTGCTTTAATCAGCTGACCCTTTTCAAAAATCACCGAACCATTCAAGCCGCCAATCGTCATTTCATCCTTCATCGGGAATAAGTCCGCTACTTGCTGGTACTGGTCTCCCGAAATAGGCAAGACGCGGATGCCTTTTGCGCGCAGCAGGTCAAAATCGCGTGCCCAGCGCTCACGTTCATAAAATCCCTTCCGCGGCATGAAGCTTTCATCCATATCGAAGGCAATCAATTTTATCATGGCTATCTCCTGCAAAATTTTTGCTTTTCTCAGCTTAATCTAAATAACTGTAGGGATCCGGGTTCTTGGCCCGGGCAGGCATCTTGTAGCGGCCAAAGAAGATCATGGCATGGTGGGTATGGATCCACTCATCCTTTGGCAGCAGCTCCTCCAGCCGCTTTTCCACCTGCAAAGGCGTTGCCTTCTCCGGCACGATCTTGAACTTCTTGGCGATCCGGGACACGTGGGTGTCGACCGCGATTGCCGGAACTCCCCAGCCTTCAGCCAGAACGACATTGGCCGTCTTGTTGCCAACCCCGGCTAATTTGACCAGGTCTTCCTTCTTGCCCGGCACCTGGCCGCCATATTCAGCGACCAGGGTCTGGGCCATTTCCTTGAGGTGCTTGGCTTTAGAATGATAGAGGCCCAGGTGGGAAATATCTGCCTCGATCTCCTCCTGGCTGGCCGCCGCCATGGCTTCCGGGGTCGGAAAATCCGCGAAGAGCTGGGGGGTCACTTTGTTGACCATCTTGTCTGTCGTCTGCGCGCTGAGCAGGACCGCGCACAAAAGCTGGAAGCGGTTGTCCCAGTTCAGCTCCCCTTTTGCTTCCGGAAACATGGCGTCAATCTGCTTCAAAACATTTCTTGCTTCTTCATCACTCAAGAGCTTTTCGTCTTTTTCCATTAAAATCCTCCCAAAAATTTATTAACGGTTTCTCTCCAGATACTGATGGACCTCGCTGGCGGTCTTCAAATTCATTCTTTGCCAGTTCAGCAGGATCCGGTCAACATACTTGAAGCTCATCGCCCGGGACAAGACTGCTTCCCGCAGGGCCAACTTGATAATCTCCGGGGCGTAGTGGTCCAAATTCAGCCAGTCTTGGATTTCCTCCCGCTCAATCGGGGTCAGGTAGCGGCCAAATTCAATCTCAAACTCCCGGGCCAGGTCACTCATTGGATCGTTATTCAAGCTGTCTTTAGCTTCTTCTAGCACTTCCCCGTTCATGTCCTTGACCTGGACATGCTGGTCTAAATACTGGTCCAGCTTGTCATAGAGCTCATCCAGACTGTAGCAGCTGCTGATCTTCCCGCTGGCGTCCTTGGCCTGCCTAAGAGACAGGCAGCCCTTGTCCAGCAGGCTCTGGATCAAGAGGGTGACGTCACTGACGCTGAAGTTGGTATTGGCCGCGATTTTTTCATTGCTGGGGAAGTAATTTCCCCTTTGAAAGAAAGCTTCCAGCTGCAAGACCAGGGCCAGTTCCGCTTCAGTCAAGCCCAGGCGGGCATAGTAGGCAATCAGGCCATTGCTGATGCTGGTCACCCCCAGCTGCCGGTAAAAATTGTAACTTGCCATTTTCTCACGTTCTTTCACAAAAAATAAAAGAGTGAGTTAACTCACTCTTTTATTTTAGCTTTTATTCTTGTTAAAAAACAACTAATGCGCTTATGGCTGCATTCTGTTGATCATTCTTGGGAATGGGACAGCTTCACGAACGTGGTCCAGCTTGCAGATCCAGGCAATAACCCGTTCAAAG
>NZ_QOCY01000017.1:0-29845 GCF_024701915.1 Lactobacillus leichmannii
TCAAACATTGTTTGACCCGCACACTGCGAAACTTTGTTCAGTTTTCAAAGTACCAACTTGCGTCAAGTGACGCAATGTTTTATATCTTACTCGCTTGTTGACTTCTTGTCAACAAGTTTTCGATATTTTCTTTTTGCCTCCGCGAAACTTGCTTATCTCGCGCGGCACCAAATATTAGTATACTAGCTTTTTTTTGATTCGTCAAATTTGCTTTTTCATTCGTTTTATGATTGGCGCACCCGGCCGAGTTGTTGTTGCTCAGCTTTCTCCTTCAGCGGCAATAAATTGGATTAACAGCATTTTTCCTTCTTTTAACAAAGGATTGTTCTTATTTCGCTTGCTTTTCCCGAAAAAAGCAGAGAAAATTTCTGCGATTTTTTCTAGAAATCGGCAAAAGAAGCTGGGCAAAAGAAAAATGGCGACCTAAGTCACCATTTTCTTCACTCCATCATACTCTTTTACCCCAGTTTTTTCTTTTCTCTCTGCACTCTACATTCTTCAAATCTCTGTATTTTTATCTCTGCAGTTTGGCAACCAGCTTGTTTGGCAAAACGAAGCTCTGGCTGCCCATGGACATTGGGCCAACTTCGCCTTGGTTGAAGACGATAACCACCTGGTTCTTCTTGTTGATGTAGAACTGCTGCTTCTTCTTGATCTGGCTGAAGCCGTCCGGATTGCCATTTTCCTTGAGGAAGTAGCTCTTGTTCTTTTCAGCCTTCATTTCCTGCTTCATCTGCTTAATGATGTTCTGGCTGATGGCCTTTTGGTAGTTGCTGCCGCTCTTGAACAAGTCCCCCAGCTTGACCTGCTTGCCGCTGGCCTTGCTGAAGACGTAGTAGCGGCTACTTTCCCCGCTGTCAGCTTGCGTTTGCACGGCTGTCAGCTTGACCACGTACCAGTAGCGGTTGTTAGTCACTTGCTTGGTCTTGACCGTCAAAGAACCATAGCCGCCCTTCTTCAGAGATGCCTTGAATTCCTTGGTCAAACGGTCAGTTTCCTGGACAATTTCCCGGTTGACTGCCTGGCTGCTCTTCTTGGCCTCCTTGGTTGCCGGCCCGGTTACCCCGCTGACGGCAACTTTATCAACAGAAATATCGGCTGAATGCTTGCGGCTTTCATAGTGGTAATCACGGAAGGTCACCAGCTTGAAGTAGTTCCCCACAACTGGCAAGTTCTGCATGGCATTAGCCACCTGCGGACTCGTGTTTGGCAAAGCCACGCTGAAAGCAGCTGCGGCCGCGATCCCTGCCACCAGGCGGACCCACGGCTTGCGCTTGGCTGACAAAGGAATAACCTTCTTTTGCCCCCGGCTGGCTGCTGCCTCCACGATGTACTCAGTCTTGATTCCGCCCATTGCATCCATTAAGTCAGTGTTTTTCATAATAATATCCCCTTTAAATATACTTTTCTTCCTGCAGCTTTTTGCCCAGCTTGCGGCGCATCCGCAATAATGATACCTTGACAGCCGACACGGTCATCCCGTTAGCTGCCGCAATATCGCTGACAGCATCCATGTAAAAATACCGCTGAACAAAAATAATTCTTTTTTCTTTTGGCAGGCCTGCCAGAAAATCATTGATGATCTCCGTCAAAGCGCTGCTCTCAATCCCTTCCAGCTCTGCCTGCCCCTGGACCGCGCCGGATAACTCTCCAATTTCATCCAGCGAGGTGGTATATTGATCCCCAGCTCGTTTCTGCCGCTTTTGGTCGCGGACCATGTTCAAGGCTCCATTGCGCGTGACGCGCCCCAGGTAGGCCAAGAGGCTCTGCGGCCGCTTCGGCGGAATCGTGTTCCAGGCTTTCAGCCAAGTATCGTTCAGGCACTCCTCAACGTCCTCCTTATCCCGCAAGATATTGCGGGCAATCGTTGAGCAGTATGCCCCATATTCACTCTGGACTGAAGTGAGCGCAGCTTCGTCTCTGGCGAAGAACTGCCCGATGATTTCAGTTTCTCTCACTGTCTTTTTCCGTCCTTTTACTTTTTGCTTTTCGAGGCCCTCATCTCCTCTACCCTAATAGACACCTAAGGGAGCTGAAAGGTTACACTTTTGCAAAAAGTTTTTTAGAAAAATTTCCCACGCAAAAAGGAACCCCTCCGCGGAGTTCCTTTTAGCACTAGTGCCACTTAACTTCTGGCGTGATCTTGGTCATGCCGTGCATGTATGGACGCAAAGCTTCTGGTACGGTAACCGTGCCGTCTTCGTTTTGGTAGTTTTCCAAAATAGCGGCAACCGTCCGGCCGACAGCCAGGCCTGACCCGTTCAAAGTGTGGGTCAGCTTAACCTTGCCGTCTTCGTCACGGTAACGGATTTGTGCCCGGCGGGCCTGGAAGTCAGTACAGTTGGAGCAGGATGAGATTTCCCGGTAAGTGTCCTGGGCTGGCATCCAGACTTCCAAGTCGTAAGTCTTGGCACTGGTGAAGGATGCATCCCCGGTTGACAAGGCTACAACCCGGTATGGCAGACCCAGCTTTTGCAGCAGGTGTTCAGCGTTGTGGGTCAGGTTTTCCAGTTCCTTCCAGGAGTCTTCTGGCTTAACCACCTTGACCATTTCTACCTTGCGGAATTCGTGCATCCGGATCAGGCCCCGGGTGTCGCGGCCAGCTGAACCAGCTTCACTTCTGAAGGCTGGTGACAAAGCAGTCACATTGATTGGCAGGTTCTTGCCATCAATGATGTCACCTCTGAAGTAGTTGACCAAAGGAACTTCAGCAGTTGGAATCAAAGTCAGGTTCCGGGCTACTTCCGGGTCGTCGTTGTCAACAATAGTGTAGACGTCTTCCGTAAACTTCGGGAATTGGCCAGTTCCTTGCATTGAGTCATTGTTGACCAAGGATGGGGTGATGACTTCAGTATAGCCTTCGCTGGTGTTTTCATCCAGGAAGAAGTTGTAAACTGCCCGTTCCAGCAAAGCGCCGGCACCCTTGTAGTAAACGAAGCGGGCTGCGGAAACCTTGCTTGCCGCATCCCAGTCCAGGATGTTCAGGTCAGTGCCCAGGTCCCAGTGAGCCTTTGGCTGGTAGTCAAACTTGGTCAGTTCGTTCCAGCGGCGGACTTCTTCGTTGTAGCTTTCGTCAGGGCCAATTGGGTCTGAGTCAGCCGGGAAGTTTGGCAAACGGAGCAGGATGTATTCTTGCTTTTCCTGCAATTCGTCAACTTCCTTGTCCAATTCCTTGATCTTGGCGCCGACTTCACGCATGTTGGCGATTGCTTCACTGGCGTCTGCCTTTTCCCGCTTGGCGGCAGCAATCTTCTTTGAAACTTCGTTTCTTTCTGCCTTCAAGTTTTCACATTGCACCATAGCTTCCCGGCGCTTGGCGTCGATAGCTACCAGTTCATCCAATTGCTCAGGCTTGATGCCCCGAGTTGCCAACTTTTCCTTGGCCCAGTCAAGATTCTCGCGAATGACCTTAATATCCAGCATATATAACCTCCGAAAAAATAAAAAAGCCGGTCCGTCCCAGTCTTGGGACGAATCGGCGCACGGTTCGCGGTACCACCCAGTTTCGGCTCAAAGAGCCGCACTCAGTTGAGCGTTAACGGTGCCCGGCCGTGCAATGATTAGTTGCCCACACTAATGAAATCTGGAAGCGACCGCCGTCCGCTCTCAGCATACACGGACTCTCTGTCGGCAGTCTAGGGATTTCGTGTTTGTCTCTATTCTATGCTATTCGCTCCGTTTTAGCAAATAATACTTGGCTGAAAAATCCAAAAAAGGCGGAATTTGCCGGTAATCGACTTCATACATCTGCCGAAAGCCCAGCTTTTGCAATAAATGCTGGGGCCGCAAATTGTTTGCCCGGCAGCCGGCCCAGATTTCCTTGATCTCCGGATCTTTAAAAGCCTCCCCTAAGAGGCAGTTGATGCTTTCAGTCATGTAGCCCTGCCCCTGGTACTTTTTATCCAGTAAAAAGCCCAGCTCCCGGGACTGGCCATCCCGGGGGTACAGCTCCAGCAGACCGATCGCCTGGCCCTTTTTCAAGCAAATCATGTAGCTGGCCGGCCGCTGCTGGTAGGCCAAGGCCCCTTCTTCAGCTTCTGGCAGATTCCGGTAATGGGCAAAGCCTGCCGTCTCCTGGTAATAGGGATCCTGCCCCCAAGACAAAAGCAGCTCAGCATCTTCCGGCCCGACCGGCCGCAAATATATCCGCTCACTCTCCATCACATCAGCCTCATGATCCAGCGGGCCCCGTAGACCAGGCCCAGGCTGTAGGCCGCGATAGTCCAAGGCTTGCAGAGAACAATAATCCAGAAGTAGGTCCAGGGCTTCATCTCCGTTAAACCCGCTAAAAGGCAGAGCAGGTCATCCGGAGCAACCGGGGCCAGGATGCAGATGGCGAAGAACCAGTTGAACTTCTTTTGGTTCTTAGTCCACTTGGTATACTTCTCCAAGCTCTCTTCTGACACGATGTGCAAGATGAAGGACTTGCCGTAGTAGCGGGCCAGGAAGAAGTTGATCAAGGAGCCGATGACGATCCCGATATAGTTGTAGATAAAACCGGGCCCGGCGCCGAAGAAGACGACCCCGGCCAAAAGGGAGACCCCGCCGGGGATAATCGGGATCACGACCTGGATGATCTGGATCAAGACAAAGATGAAAGGGCCGAGGATCTTTTTGTCAGCCAGATAGGCGCTCATCTTGGCCTGGCTGGTAAAAATCCCCAGCTGGTACCAGTAGATGCAGAGGCCAATGATCACGATGGTTGAAATAATGGTCAGCCGGTTGATCAGCTTGCGGCTTTGTTCGTAACTCATGGTCTTTTCCCCCTAAAAACAATTCCAGGATAATTTTAGCAAAAAGCCTCCGGCAGCCCCACCAGTTTGCTTCAAGCTTTACCCAAACTTATCCAAGTTCCTTGCAAAAAAGCCAAAAGACAAGCAGAAATTATTGCTTTGAGTATATAATTAAGTTAAAAGCAAAGATCAGAATTCAAATCAGATCAGAAAGGAAAAATGAGATTATGGTTGTGACTGTTAACAATATCGCTTATGACCTTAAGCATGGTCTCAAGACCGACATCTACTATCCCAACGATACCGACTCACAGACAAAAATCCTCATCTTCTGGCACGGCGGCGGCTGGTTCCGGGGGAGCAAGGAAAGCATTAGGGACGTAGCCATCGACCTGGCCAACGCCGGCTTCATGACCTTTGTGCCCGACTACCGGCTGGCTCCAGCGAACCACTTCCCGGCTGCCCACGAGGATGCCCTCAACTTCGCGGCCTGGCTTTTAGCTTCAAACTACACCGACGAAGGCGATGAAAACAATATCGTCCAGATCGGGGCCAGCAGCGGCGGCACCCTGGCTTTGAAGGTGGCCGGCATGTACGGCTTTCCAACCGTCACCTGGTCAGCCCCGGTCGACTTCAGCAGCTGGCTGGCCGACCACCAGGAGGTCAAGCCATCAGTCAATGCTAAAGAAGAACTGGGCTTGACCAAGCAGCAGGCCATCAATGAAGCCTTTTACAAGTACTTCGTCTTGACCTATGCCGGCAGTGAAGACTCCGACCTTTTGGCCGACCTGGACGCTCAGAGCTACGACTACACCAAGTTGGGCCGCCTGCTCATGCTGAATTCCGCGGCTGAACTAACCGACCTGGCCGGCGTTACTGACTTTGCCGGCCGCCTGGCCGGCCGTGGCCACCAGGTTGACCTGGAAATCATCCCCGGCCACGGCCACGCCATGGACTACGGCCGGGAATATCTCCGGGAAAGCATGACCTATCTCAACTATGCCCTCAGTCTGAAAACAAGAAGCGAATAGCCATGATAAACATTGAAAAATTCATCAAAATCCGCAAGTCACTCAAACTCTCCCAAAATGAGCTCTGCAACGGGATCTGCACCCAGTCAACCCTAAGCAAGTTCGAAAACAACGGGCAAATCCCCTCTTTCAAGATCCTCAAGCAGCTCTGCGAGCGGATGAACATCTCTTTATCCGACATCATGCTGACCAGCACGGAAAGTGAAATTGCCCAGAAGCTTTTTTCCGCGGACTTCTACTTTATCACCTACGACTATGACCAGATCCGCAAGATCCTCAAGCAGGTCAATGAGAAAAAGATCCGCGACAAGCAGGACCTTCTGCACTACAACTACCTCTGCGGGCAGCTGGCCCTGGACGGGGACCACAACGATGTTTCAGCCCTCTTCTATTTCAACAATATCTTGACGACGGACAACCTCAAGGCCGACAACATCTACCGCCTCTTGGCCCTTAAGGGCTGCAGCCAGGTTTACGCCAGCCAGGACATGGACAAGGCCTCTCACTACTTTGACCAGATCCTGGCCCAGATCAAAAAAGTCGAAATTAAGGACAGCCTAAGAGAACTCCAGGTCATGTCCATATTGACGGCAGCCGGTGAATTCTATGGGCAAAACGGCCAGTACAAGCACGCTGACGACCTGCTCAACTACGCCTACGAACTGGCATCGAGCCACCATGTGGTCTACTTTTTAGCCCGGGTCGTTTACCAGCTGGCTCTGGACGACTTGGCCCAGAAGCGGTCCCTAAATACTGCCCTGGAGCACTTGCATGACTCCCTGGCCTTCGCCCGCCTGAACAAAAACGAGGTCATCCTCAAAGAAGGCGGCAAGCTCCTTAAAGAACTTGAAGAGAAAGCATACGAAAACGGTCAATCGCGAGATTGACCGTTTATTTTTTTGCCTTAAATAGTGCCGTAGCCAGTCAGCGGCCGGCATGGGCAGTTGTTAAAGTCGTAAGTCTTTAAGAGTTCCAATTCCTGGTCACCCTTGATAAAAGCAGTTGCCCCTTCAGACAGCATCAAGTTCATGATTGGCTTCTTTTCCGGCTGGTTAGTGAAAGGCACGATGATGACCGGCTTGTTCTGCGCCCGCAAAAAGCCGATTTCAAAGGCGCAGCCGTCATCCAGTTCATCCATGTCGTAGAGGAAGACCCCGCAGTTGGCCATGGACAGGCCGTTGATATCGTTTTGGTAGGTCTGCTGCTTCCAAAGCAGGCTGCGTTCGTCGCCAAAGCCGACATTCGGGTCTTCAGCCGGGTCGGTTACCTGCTGGTCAAAGGGAAAGTGGACATGTTCAACCGTCGGGTTGGCCGCCAAGTATTCGCGGACCTGCTTGGCCCGGGCTTGATGGTGGTCACGGTGAAAAGATGAACCTAAATAAATACGTGCTGTTGCCGTCATGAATCCTCCTAGTGGACGCTTAAATAATCTAACATGGTGTAAATGGCGCGCTTGTTGGCGCTTGGCAAAGGCTGGGCCAGAATCTCAGCCGGAGTCTGGTGTAAGTCATTGCCGCTTTCAGCGTAGGCGCCGTCATTGATGACGATTTCGCGGACATTGTCAGCCAAAGGCTCTAAGTGAAACTGCAGGCCGATCACGTTGCCATTGACCAAAAAGCCCTGATTGGCCAAGAGGTCGCTGGAATAAAGCAGGTGGCTTTCAGCCGGCATTTCAAACATGTCCTGGTGCCAGTGCAGGGCCAGGAGCTTGTCTGGCAAACCGGCAATAGCGTCATTTTGCTTGTAGACCGGAGCCCAGCCGACTTCCTTGTGGGCCGCCGGGTACACGCTGCTGCCTAAGCAGATGGCAATTTGCTGGGCGCCCAGGCAGATGCCCAAAATCGGCAGGTGTTGCTTGAGGCAGTCCTTGATCAATTGCCGCTCTTCTTCCAGCCAGGGCAGGTCATCGCCCGGACTCATCGGCCCGCCCAAAACGACCAGCATGTCAGTTTCATCAGCTTTCGGGAAGATGCCGAAAGTTTCCGGATGGTATACATAGACTTTATTGCCCCGGTCTTCGGCCCAGGCCTTGATGGCCCCTGGCCCCTCATTCGGGGTGTGCTGCAAAACGTTGATCCGCATAATCTCGTCCTTTCAATTTTTAAATATTTTACCATGCTCACTGGATTTTTTCATTAAACGGGAAATATTTACCAAAAGCTTTGAAAAAATTGCCGTTAAAATATTCCTTCAAATAATAAAATTATTTCACCCTTTAGCTATACCAAAAATCAGAAACCGGTTTATACTAGAGAAAGGGATATTTGTGAATCTTGCACTAGATTGGCGGTAAAAGCCGGTCTGATCAACTTTTAATTCGAAAGGATGAAGAAAACATCTATGGCAAAATACGAATCAGTGAACCCATATACCAATGAAGTCTTCGCCAGCTACGAAAACCCGACTGACCAGCAGATTGAAGAATCTCTGGCCTTAGCCCACGCCCTCTACAAGAAGTGGCGGCATGAAGAGCCAAGCAGCCGGGCCGCCATTTTGAAGGACATCGCGGCCAAGTTTCAGGAAAAGGAAGAAGAAATGGCCAAGACCATGACCCTGGAAATGGGCAAGAAGCTCAGCGAAGCCAAGGAAGAAGTTGAAATCTGCATCGGCATCCTCAACTACTACGCCGACCACGGCCCGGAGCTTTTAAAGCCGGTCGACCTGCCTAACCCATACGGGCGCGCCTACTACTTAAAGCAGGCCACCGGGGTAATCATGGCCTGCGAACCATGGAACTTCCCTCTTTACCAGGTCATCCGGGTCTTTGCCCCGAACTTTGTCGTCGGCAACCCGATGCTACTCAAGCACGCCCACAATGTACCAAGCTCTGCTGCCCTGGCGGCCAAGATCGTCAAAAGCGGCGGGGCGCCGGAAGGCAGTTTGCTCAACCTCTACCTCAGCTACAGCCAGCTAGACCAGGTCATCGCTGATCCGCGGGTACAAGGTGTCGCCTTGACCGGGTCTGAAAGAGGCGGGGCTTCCGTAGCCGAAAACGCCGGAAAGAACTTGAAGAAGTCCACCATGGAACTGGGCGGCAACGACGCCTTTATCGTCTTGAGCGATGCTGACCCGGCAGTTTTAAAGGCAGCCTTGAGCGACGCCCGCACCTACAACAACGGCCAGGTCTGCACCTCATCCAAGCGGATGATCGTTTTGGCTGACCGCTATGAAGAAGTCCTGGCAGACATGAAGGAGATTTACTCCGGCCTTAAGTGGGGCGACCCGCTGGAAGACTCCACTACCCTGCCGCCGATGAGCTCCCAAGCCGCCAAGGAAAAGCTGGCCAAGCAGGTGGAAGCGGCAGTTGCCGGCGGAGCCAAGGTCTACTACGAGTACCCGGAAATTGATGCTCCAGGCGCCTTCAGCCGGCCAATTATTCTGACCGACATGACTAAGGACAACCCAATGTTTGACCAGGAAATGTTCGGGCCAGTCTGCGTGGTCTACAAGGTTAAAGACGAAGCCGAAGCCATTGCCTTAGCCAACGACTCCAGCTACGGGCTGGGTTCATCCGTCATCTCCAGCGATATCAAGCACGCTGAAGAAGTCGCCAGCCAGATTGAAACCGGGATGACGGTCATCAACGGCCGCTGGATTACTGACGGCAGCCTGCCATTCGGCGGGGTCAAGAAGTCCGGCTACGGCCGCGAGCTCAGTCCTTTGGGCCTGAACGCCTTCGTCAATGAACACCTGGTGATCGACTTTACTGACCAAAACCAGCAATAAGCAGATGTAACTCAATCTCTTTCACCTACACTTACCTTTACTTTTTCTTTAATCTTTATTACATTACCTACTTTTTAGTGTTTCTTTTGTACTAGTTTTTGCTGCTTAATTCTTAACTTTTAAGTTTTTATTTTTCACGAATCTCTAAGTAGAAAATACCAAGAAAAGGCCGCTGGTCACTCAGACCAGCAGCCTTTTTGTCTGCAAAAAACTATTCTTCACTATTTTGCCCGGGCTTGACCATTGGCTGGAACATGTTGATACCGGCCAAAACCGTGGTCAGGCAACTGACCAGGATCAAGAGGTAGCCGGAAATGCCGATGGCCACGGCATAGCTCTTCAAGCTGGAAACAGCCTGGCTTAAGTAGCTGGCCGCGCTAGTTGTCTGGGCCAATTGGTAAAAGAGGTAGATCAAGACCAGGCTTTCGACCAGGGACAAGGCAAAGGCCCGGACCCGGGAGACCCGGGTATTCTGGCTGACGGCCAGCATGATGAAGACTGGCAAGAACAGGAAGATGGCCAGGAAGAGGTAGAGAATCAAGGCGGGAACGATCTTACCCGCCGCGATCTGCCGGTTGGCGACTTCAAAGAAGACGCTGGCCACGGTCAGCTTGCTGCTGGAGGTCACGAAGCCTGTCCCCAGGAAAAGCAGGACCAGGGTGATCAAGCTGGTCAAGAGGATGGAGAGCTGGATGATGCCGAAGTTCCGGGGCTTCTTGGTCTTCTTTTTCACCTTTTCCACCTTGGCTTCAAATTTCGGGTGGGCCTGGGTGAAGTCTTCACTCTTCTCTTCAATTTCGCTTTCCTTGTCGTCAAAGGCATTGAAGACTTTAGAAGCCCCGTTCCGGATATATTCAGTCAAGTTCCGGTCAGCCGTGTATTCGCCCTGGGAGTCCCGGTGGCCGGTCCAGATGAGTAGAGCCATGGAGACGGCAAAAGCCGTCCAGCCCAGGGGCCGGGAGAAGCTCATGATGATCAAAAGACCCACGCCGACCAAGAAGGCGATCGTGGTGTTGTCTCTCATCCACTGGAGCATTTTTTCCGCGGTTGGGTTGCTGGTAAAGGCATTCCGTTCCTGCTTTTGCTGGTAGGCGGACCGGCTGAGCTTGTCAACTGGCTCTTTTTCTAAAGACCGGTCAGCTTCTTCCCGCTTAGCTTCTCTTCTTTCAACATTTTCTTCTACTGCTTCTTCTGTAAAGTAGTCGCGGCGGTATTTTTCCACATTGAATCCACAGTTCGGGCAGGCCTTTTCCTGGCCAGTCAGAGCCTGGCCACAGTTGGGACACTTTTTCATAGTAATCGTCCTTTGCTAGTGTTTCTTTTTCCACATTATAACATTTTCCTTCCGGAGGCAAAAAAGAACCCGCCAAAGATGACGGGTTCTTAATGCATTATTTAGCTTTCATTTAAGACTTCTTGCCGAAACTGAGGCCCTTCTTGCGGCCTGCCCACTTAGGCCATGGGAAGCCTTCGTAGGTCAGCTTGGTTGAAGCAGACAGGTTGATCGGCATCAGGAAGATCAGGATGGCCAGACCGATGATGACACCGATGGCCACTTCGATCAAGGTTGGCACGCCTGATGGGATCAAGGCCGCGAAAGTACCACCCAGGATGACGACGGCTGAGATGACAACCGTCCCGATAGCCGTACATGCCTTCAGGATTCTTGCGCTAGGCAAGGCATGCGGATCGCTGTCACGGTAGCGCATCATGACGAAGATGCTGTAGTCGACCCCGAGGGCGATCAACATGATGAAGGTAAAGAACGGCACGTTCCAAGCCAGGGTGCTCCGGCCCATCACGCCGCTGACAACCCAGCGGGTGATTGACAGAGAACTGATGTAGGCCAAAAGCAGAGTCCCCAGGATGTAGATCGGCTGAAGCAGACTCCGGGTGATGAGGATCAAGGCAATGCCGACGCCGATCAGCATGATTGCCATAGTTCTGGTAAAGTCACCGCTGGCCGTGTTCTTGGTGTCTTCGATGGTTGAGCTTTGCCCGCCCATTTCGACTTCAGCCTTGCCCAGGTCGGTCCCCTTGAGGGACTTGCGAGCCATAGCGCTCAAAGCTTGTGAGTGCTCTGCGGCACTTTCAGAACTTGGGTTGCTGTCCAGGATGATGATGATCATGGCACTCTTCTTGTCCGGGCTGAGGAAGACCTTGAGGGACTTCTGCAGGTCGGCGTTGTGCTTCAAGACGTAGCTTGGCACGTAGAAGGTGTCAGAGGCCTCGGACTTGCGCAAGCCGTTCAAGTATGAGCCGGCGGAAACCAGACCGTTGTTGACGGCAGTCAAGCCGCTGGTGATGGCTGGCGTCTTTTCAGCGAGCTTGCTTGCGCCGCTGGAAAGCTGGCTGGTACCGGACTGCAGCTTGTCAGCCCCTTCAGCCAGTTGGCTGGAGCCGTTGACGCCTTGCGCCAGACCGTTTTGCAGTTGGCTGGCACCAGATTGGAGTTGTCCGGCACCGCTGGTCAAGCGTCTTGCGCCGTTAGCCAGTTGAGCCGCGCCGCTGACGCCGCTGGCCAAACCAGTAGCCAGTTGGCCGGCACCGGAGTTAACCTGGCCAGCGCCGGAGTTGACTTGGCTGGCGCCGCTGGCTACAGCAGAAGCACCAGAGTTGACTTGGTTAGCACCTTGTGAAAGAGCTAAAGCACCAGCCATACCCTCGCTCAATCCACTGTAAAGTGAATTTGAACCTGTGTAAAGCTTGTGAGCACCAGCTGCAAGAGCGTCAACTCCCGACTGCATCTCGCCAATCTTGCTCAAGCCAGACTTAAGGCTCGTGATCCCACTGGCTGCTTGAGTACTCAAATCATTGGAGCCCGAAGCAAGCTGGGACACAATTGCCTGCAATTGTTGCACTTTCGTGCTCAAGTCGGCCGTGGAAGCTGCAGAAGTACTGCTGCCCAGACTGCCGGCGGCACTTTTAATGCCGGGAGCGGCAATCTTCATGCTGTTGGCTGCACCACCAGCAGTTCTTAAGCCGCTATCAGCGGAACCTAAACCAGCGTTAAGTTTGTCAAGAACAGGTTGCAATTGCTTCTTCAACTCTGGATCTTGACTGATCTTGCTTGCCAGTTCACCAGCCGCGGAGTTGGCAGCACCTAAGCCAGTCTTAGCTTCAGTCAAGCCAGTTTGCAGAGAGTCAACTTGTCCTTGCAGGCTTTGCAGACCACTAACCAGACTGGAGATCTTGGAAGTGTCAATGTTTGGCACATTGATCTGACTAACCACGCCATTTAACTGTTGCAGGCCGGTGTTTAGTTTAGTCAAACCTTCTGACAATTGGTCAAGCTTGCTAGTGTCCAATGAACCAGATTCGGCTGACAGTTCACTCTTTAGCTGGTCAAGACCAGACACCAGATTAGACATATTATCAGTCAAGTCTTGTGCTCCACGGGTCAGCGTTTTTGTACCAGTGTAAAGTTTTTGGGCACCAGTTGCCAGAGAGCCGGTCCCGTTAGCCAGAGTCTGTGAACCACTGGCCAGGGAGCTGGTCCCGCTCTTCAGCTTCTGGGTACCAGCAGACAAGGTGTTGGCCCCGCTGGACAGCTTTCTAGTGCCGGAGTAAAGGGCGTCTGCACCAACTGACAGGGTCTTGGTCCCGTTAAAGAGGGTGCCTGCCCCGTCGTAGAGAGCGATTGAACCGTTGTAAAGCTTAACCGTCCCCGTGTACAGGTCCTTGGCCCCGTCACTCAAAGTGCCAGTGCCTTCGTCGAGCTGGTCAGCCCCGTTAGCCAGTTTCTTGGCCCCGCTGGTCACCTGCTCGCTGCCCTTAGTCAATTTGCCGACACCCTTTTCCAACTTGGCGGTCCCGTCGGTAACTGACTTCAGCTGCTTCTTAACATAGAGCAGCTTGATCTTTTCGTTGTATGGCTCAGTCGCGGACATAACCTTGTCCACGCCTTCAGAATTGCGCAATTTCCGCGTCAATTCGTCGATCAGCTTCAAGTCCTTCTCATTGTCGAGCGTGTGGTCACTCTTGATGTAAAGGTATGACGGCATGGCCATCCCTTTAGAGAAGTGCTTTTGCACCAGGTTCAGCCCTTGCTTGGAAGGTACTGAATCTGAAATTTCCGCCGTGTCGTCGTAGTTCAAAACGTTAGAGTAAGTAACGAAGAATGGTGCAACGACAACCGCTACAGCTGCCAAAAAGACAACTGGCCGCTTCAAAGTAGCGCTGGAAATCCCATGCCACATCTTGCTTGGGTTTTCCCCGGCGAATTCCTTGCTTGGCCAGAACATCTTCTTGCCCAAAGTGGCCATGAAGAAGGGGTTCAAAGTCAAGAGGACGATCAAGAGGACCAGAACGCCGACAGCAACGCCGGCAGCAGACCGGTAAACGGAGAAGTTGGCTAAGCCCAAAGCGGAGAAACCGATCAGAATTGAGGAGCCGGAGTAAAGAATAGTCCGGCCGGCCTTCTTGATCGAGTCCTTCGTGGCTTCAGCCACCCCCAGGCCATTGCCCAGGTCCTCCTTAAAGTGGTTATATAGCAGAATGTTGTAGTCGGTCCCGATCCCGAACAAAACAATCACCATGAAGACCTGGGTGAAGTTGGAGAACGGGAAGTTCACCTGGTTGACCAGGTTGGTCACGATTGAGAAGGAAACCAGGAAGGAAACCCCAACCGTCAAAAGTGACACGAGCGGGACAACCGGTGACCGGAAGACGATGATCAACACGATGAAGATGAAAACCACCGTGATCAGTTCCGTCTTCTTGATCCCTTCTCGGATCGAGCTGGTAAAGTCATTGTTGAGGACGTCTGCACCAGTGACGTAGGTTCTTACCCCACTGGTCTTGACAGCCTTGTTGATCTCGTCGTTAACCTGGGAGATGGTCCCGTGGCTCTTGGCGATGTTCATCTGCATGACCCAAGTCGTTCCGTCTTTAGACTTGAGCAGCTTCTTGGTCGCGATGTTGTCTTGCGGCGCCAGGTAGTCCTTGATGCCGTATTTCTTCTGGTTGCTAGTCAAGCGGTCGATTGTGGCTTCGATGTTGCCCTGGTCGGTCTCGGTCAGCTTACCGGATTTCTTGTTGAAAACAACCGCGACTTCATAAGTATTCTTTTTCTTACTGCCCCATTCGTTCTTGATTAGTTTGGCTGCTTCGCTTTCCACGTTGCTTGGCAGGGAGATTTCGCTGTGCGCTCTCGTCAGTGATTCAACGTTTGGCAAGGCAACCAAAGAAATCACCAGAATGAGCACCCAGGCGATCAAAGCGCCGAGATGGTTCTTCAGTAACTTCTTCAATGTCCTTTTTCCTTTCTTTGTCTTTTACAATCAGTCTACTAAACTAGGCATTTGACTGCTGGACGCTGGGCGAAACCAGCCGCCAGATCATTTCGTGATAGTTCTCCTCTGCTTCTCGCGGACTTTCCACCTTTTCCTGGCCATCTATAAACCGGTCCAGGAAGACGTAGCCCAGGACCGCGCCAACCAAGGCGTGCTGGGAAACCACGTGTTCAGTGTCCACCTGCAGCTGGTCCCCTAAGTCCAGGATCTTGACCACCTCTTTAACCACTTCTAAATCATCAGAAATTTCATCCACGTGGTAAAGGAGGGTCGCCAGGTCCTGGTAGAGCAGGCGGATCCGGCTGGTCGCGACCAGCGACAGAAGTTGCGAGCGGTTCTTCACGTAATGATAGAGTGACTGGCTGCGAACGCCCAGAGCCTTGGCAAGATTTGGCATGGTCATCTCGCTTAAGCCCCGGCTTTCAATCATCTCCGTGGCTTTGGCCAGGACCTTGTCCAAGTCCAAAGTTCTTTTTTGAGTCATAATTACTACCCTTTTCCTTTCAACTGTAGCAATTATATAACTACTAACTGAAGATTTCAATCTACACTCTGTAAATTAATTTCATTCTCTATTGAAAGCGATTCCTAAAAGCGCTATCATATATTCGGATAGGAGATGAAAAATGAAAATGAAAATCTGGTGGTTCGCAAACTTTTACTGGTTCAGTTTACTGATTTATCTAAATGTTTTCATGTTCAATTTTCATTACGCTGACGGCAGCAGCATCAATCCTTTCGTAGTAACCTTCCTGCTGCTGGCTATCTGCATTATGGTCGGGGAATTCCAATTCGCCTGGTATATGTGGCTGGCCAAGAAAACTTATAAACCACGTAAACGCAAGAAAACACAAAACGACTCTACTGTCTGGCTGTAGAGTCGTTTTTCATTTCTTCTGTTCAGTTTATTCCGTCTTTACTTTTCCATGACTTGCTTAACGGCTTGCCCCAAGGAAGCAAAGTCATCAGTCTTGCTGGACCAGGCGCTAACCACGTAATTGTGGCCGTTATTGCTGATCAAGGCGACCTCTAAACTGCCATCAGCATACTGGTAGATGGTCCCCTTGGCCTTGCTGGCCAGCTTGGTCTTCCCTGTCATAGCAGTCAGAACCTGCTGGTTGTAGCTGCCGACCAGCTTGCCTTGGTAGATGGAAACCATGATCTTGGCCAGGTCACTGGCTGTCGTTTTGCCGACCACGGATTTAGAGAAGGTCCCCGTTACTTTAGTCTGGCTAGCCCCCAGCTGCTTAAGGATCTTGTTGACCTGCTTAGTCCCGATCGTCCGCAAAAGCGCGTTAGCCGCGGTCTTGTTGCCCTTCAGCATCTGCTCGCGCAAGTAGCTTGGCCCATAGCTGATCCCGACCGCGATCGCCGTACTTGTCCCGGCCTTGTCAGCCTTGGTAACCTTGATAGTCGTGCTGGCCCCGATCTTGCCGGACTTTTCCTGGGCGTAAAGGGCGATCAAAAGATAGAGGTAAAAAATCTTCTGGGAATCCTGGCCGCTCTTGGTGTTGGTCACTTCCGCGAAATGGCTGCTCTTATTCAAGTCATAAGCCGCCACCTGGTAGCTGACGTCCTGGCCCATAGCCTTCTTAATTGCCTTGACCAGCTGCTTGTCACTGCCCTTGCTGCTCTTGACCTGGTTGTCATATTCAATGGAATTGATATTCGGTTCCTTGTCAGTGGAAGAAATGATCTTTTTGACCTTGCCGGACTTCTTTACCTGCACCACCGTGACTTTCCGCATTTCAGCATCCTTGTTGGTCCTGGTGTACACGACAAAAGCCAGTAGGGAGGCGGTCAAAGCCCCGACTACAATATTGTTCTTCATTAAAGCTCCTTGTTTCTAGCTCTTAATTCCTTTATAAAAGATGGTGCTTACGCATGAAGAAGATCAGCCAGACCATCAAAAGGACGGTGATCAAAGTAATGATTATCCAGTCATAGCTGCCCCCGAGAACCGGCAGCTTCACGTTCATCCCGTAAAAACCAGTCAAAATGGTCGGGATGGTCAAAACGATGGACCAGACCGTCAGGAACTTCATGGTGTCATTCAGGTTGTTGTTCAACATGTTGTTGGAAGTCGATGACAAAGTCTTGGTAACCTGCCGGGAAATCTGCACCATTTCTGAAGACTGGCTGGATTCAATCAAAACGTCGTCCAGCATTTCCTTGGCCGCTTTGGAAAAAGTCAGCCGGGAGTGCTGCAGGCTGCGCAGCATCATCTGGTCAGTCTGAATTGAACTGGACAGGTAGACCAGACTCTTTTCAATATTGGACAACTCCACCAGGTCCTTATTGTCGATGTCATCGCTCAGCTTGACGTCTAGGTCGTTGCGTTCAGCATCCAGCTGGGTGATGGCCCGCTGGAAGTACTGGGAAGCATACATCAAAAAAGTCACCAGCAGTTCCGTCACATCCTGGGCGTGTGAGAGCCGGCGCAAAACCTTGGGATCATTGAACTCGTCAAAAACATAGCTGGTCTCAATCGTATGGAAAGAAAAGAGGTTCTTGTCCTGTAGCAAAAAAGTGATTGGCCGGGAAGTGAAGTGCTTGATGGTCGTCGTTGGCCAGACTGGCACGTCATAGACTAGCAGGTGGGTGTCGGTATATTGGTCGTAGTCGTAGTGGGGCCGTTCATGCCGGTCGGAAACGTAGGAAATGATTTCCGGTGTAAAATAAAACTCTGTCTGCAGGCGCCGGCTGTCAGCTTCGTTCAAGCCATTGACGTCATACCAGTTAAAGTCTGTTTCAATTGGAAAAATTTGTTGCTTAATCATTGCTGTCCCCACCTTAATTTTACTCATTATTCATGATACCATTTTATACTATTTTTTTGAAATGAAGTTTCTTTAAAAGTAGGAAAAAAGATGCAAATCACAGAAAAATATCTTCCATTTGGAAATTGGCAAACCTACTGCCGGATCGTGGGCGAGGCTACTGACCGCGCCCCGCTCCTCCTTCTCCACGGCGGGCCCGGCAGCAGTCACAACTATTTTGAAGTCCTCGACCAAGTCGCTGAAAAAAGCGGCCGCCAGGTCATCATGTATGACCAATTAGGCTGCGGCAACTCCAGCATCCCCGACGACCAGGCGGAAACGGCCTACACGGCCCAAACCTGGGTCAAGGAGCTGGAAAATGTCAGAGAGCAGCTGGGCCTTGACCAGATCCACCTTTTGGGGCAAAGCTGGGGCGGGATGCTGGCTTTGATCTACCTGTGCGACTACCAGACTAAAGGGGTCAAGAGCCTGATCCTCTCCTCCACTTTAGCCTCCGCCAAGCTTTGGAGCCAGGAACTGCACCGCTTGATCAAGTACCTGCCCAAGGGCGAGCAGGCCGCTATCAAGGAAGCTGAAACAACTGGCAACTACGACTCCCCGGCCTACCAGGCGGCCAATGCCCACTTCATGGACCAGCACGCCATCAAGCTTACGCCGGACCTGCCGGAGCCAGTTTTGCGCAAAAAAAAGGGCGGCAGTCTGGCCTACTTGACAGGCTGGGGCCCTAATGAATATACGCCGATTGGCAACCTGCACGGCTATGAGTACACTGACCGCTTAAAGGACCTGCACTTGCCGGCCTTGATTACCAGCGGCACTGACGACTTGTGCACTCCCCTAGTGGCTAAAAGCATGTACGACCACTTGCCAAATGCCCGCTGGGAGCTCTTTGCCGGCTGCGGCCACATGCCTTTTGTCCAGGAAAATGCCAAGTATCAAGAGCTATTGTCTGACTGGTTAATCAGCCAGGACTAGACCAGAGCCTTCTTTAACAAAAAATCTGTCTGACGGTCATCGCCAAGAACGAAGACATGCTCGCTAAACCGGGTTAAACCGCGGCTGGCATAGAAGTTCTTGGCGTTTTCGTTGTGCTCCCAAACGCCCAGCCAGAGGACAGACTTGCTCCATTCCCGGCCCTTTTCTTCCGCGAACTCAAAGAGCTGCTTGCCCAGGCCCCGGTGCTGGAAACTTTTCCGCAGGTAGATCCGCTCGATTTCCAGGCCGTTTGGGTCGACCTCTTCGTTTTGGGCGTCGTCAACGTCCAGCTTCAAGTAGCCGGCAACTTCCCCGTCCACCTTCAAGAAGTAAAAGAAGCTGCCCGGAGTTGCCATTTCTCCCCCAAGCTTGTCTTCATTGTAGTTTTCGTCCAAAAACTTGGCCATATCTTCCGGGCTGTTGTCTTTGCCAAAAGTATCCGCGAAAGTCTCCCGGCTGATGGCAATCAACTCTGGCAAATCTTTCTCACTAACTTGCACAATTTTTACTTCTGTCATGCTTTGCCTTCTTCTCTTTTTCCGCTTTACAGTTTCTTAGTTAAGGCCGGTCAAGACCCAGGTTCTGAGCAGCATCCCTGCTCTTTCCCAGTCTTCTTCCCGGTAGTCGTGGCCAGCGCCCCGCATTTGCAAAAGTTCGCCTTGCTTCAGCTGCTTGGCCATCATTTCCAGGCTGGCCAAAGGCGCCTGGTCGTCATCGCTGCCGGCAACAATGTAGCTGCGGCCCTGGTAGCCCTTGATCTTGTCCCAGTCCTTGATGACTGGTGACATTAAAAAGATCCCCCGGACTGACCGGCCGATTTCACTAGCCGCAACAGCTGCAGCGTTGCCCGCTTCCCCATAGCCGGCAAAGGCGATGTATTCGCTGGCCACCCGGTCATCGTTTCTAAGTTCGTCAAAGGCCAGGTGGTAGCCGCTGATGGCGCTGGCTGCATCTTCTGCTTCAAAGGTGAAGGTCAGGATGCCGGCGTCGTTTAAGTAGCGGCTGAGCCAATAGGCCTGGTCCTTATCGCCGGTCTTAGCCAAAATTACCAAAGGGGTCATCCCTTCGATCGGGTTGACGGCTTCGCCCCAAATTCCCTTTAACTTGCCCTTGGCGCTGATTAAGGTCATCTCTTTTTCCATAAAAAACTCCTTACGATTTCTTACTTTACATTAAAAAACTTACAACATTCCTATTGTACTATTTTTTGCAGGAAATTAGGGCCGGTACTTGTAAATCGAGTTGTTGAGATTGTCCTTGACCAGCTGGTCAAAAATTTCCTTGCCCTTGGCCGTAATCGCGATCATTGGCTTCCGTCAAAGACCCGGCGGTTGCTGGCTTCGCTTTCCGCTGAACTCATGGCCACGTTGTAGCTGTTGATCCCCTGGTCGTAGTCTTCATCTCTGGCCACGATTGTGGACCCGTCAAGGCTGGCCTTCTTGGCCCACCAGCATAGTTGTACAGTTGTCGCGCATTTTTCTTCCTATTCGCTGACCTGCATGCCGCGGTCGATCTTTGCCCGGCCGGTTTCGTAGTCAAACTGGTAGCCCGGCTGCACATTGTAGATATAAACGTTGAAATCCAGGCTGCCGTCGGTGGAAACTGCCTGGAGGTTGATCCCCCGGGCCATGAGTTCCCGGCCTCTGAAAATTGGCGTTGCCTGGTAGATGACCTTCTTCCCGCTTCTTAAAGCTGACCGAACCTTGCTTTCAAAAATCGTCTGGATCTTCTGGTTAGAAAAGGCTGACTGGGTAAAGAGGTTCTTGGGGTTGTTCTGGTCACCGGACTGGTTCTTGGGGTTGTAGTTGCCGTCCTGGTCGATGCCGGCGGAAACTGAGTAGGCAATCAGGTGGCCCCGGTTGTAGATCTGGGTCCCGTTTTGCCGGTTGGAGTGCCAGCCGGTTGGCTGGACGTACTGCCTGACTCTTAAAGAGTCGTTAGCCACGTTCCGCTTCTCCAAAAAGGCGGTGTTGGAGCTGGAAGTCCGGTTCTGGCTATCCAGGTTGGAGTAAATGACCCGGTTGACCTTCCAGGCGCTTTTCACCAAGGTGGAGTGGTTATTGTTAACATAGTGCCAGCCCTTGCCTCCGGATTTAAAAGTTTCCTGGGCTAATTTCTGGTAGTCGCTCTTGGCTAATCCCCCGTAGACGGTTTTAGCCGTTTGGGCCGAGCTGACCGCACTTGATGAAGTACTGGTATTTGAACTGGAACTAGTTAAATTTCCCTGGCCGCCCTTGGTGTAGACGCCCCAAATGATTGCCGCCGCGGCGATAGCGACCGACAGCAGGTTGGTATTTTGACGCTTCTTGCGCCTGCGTTTTTTTGCCATTTCTTTTCCTCGCTTTTTAAACTAAAACTATTTTAGAGGATTTTTCCGGGAAACCAAAAGATTTAAACTATAATTGAGAGAAAAAGCAAGCAATACTTATCTAATAGAAAGGCAAAGGGAAAAAATTATGGAAGAATTCAAGCTAAATGACAGAAACCAGATTCCAAAGATCGGCTTTGGCACATACAAGATCAAGGGCTACCAAGGGGCCCGGGCCATCAGCCAGGCGATTGAAAATGGCTACCGGCTCCTGGACTCAGCCGCCCGCTATGAAAACGAAGGGGCCCTGGGCAAGGCAATCAGAAGCAGCTCTGTTGCCAGAAGCCAGCTCTTTGTGACCTCAAAACTGCCGGGAGCCCACCACGAATACAAGGCCGCGATCAACGAACTGGAAGAAGGGCTTTTAAGAAGCGGCTTGGACTATTTTGACCTCTACCTGATCCACTGGCCAAATCCTTTGGAAGACCACTACGTAGAAGCCTGGCAGGCCTTGATCGACGCGCAAAGATTTGGCTTGGTCCGGTCGATTGGGGTGTCGAATTTTGAACCAGGGCATATCGACCGCTTGATCAAGGAAACCGGGGTTACGCCAGCCGTCAACCAGGTTGAGCTGCATCCCTACTGGTCCAGCCGCGCCGTCCGGGCTTATGACGATGAGCATGGGATCGTTACAGAAGCCTGGAGTCCGCTCATGCGGGCCGGGGAAGTTTTCCAGGAAGATTTGATTCAAAAGCTGGCCGCTAAGTATGGCAAGAGCCCGGCTCAAGTAATTTTGCGCTGGGAAGTCCAACTGGGGGTAGTGCCAATTCCAAAAGCTTCCTCCAGCCAGCACCAGTTGAGCAACCTGGACATTTTTGACTTCAGCTTAACTGAAGAAGAAGTGACCGCCTTGACGGACTTGGACAAGGCAGATGGCCGCCGGCCCGACCGCGACCCTAACCAGCACCAGGAATTTTAAGCAGTAGAAATAAGCAGTTGCACTGGTCAACTGCTTTTTTCTTTTAAACATCTGTAAAAATTTGATGCCATCTGACTTTTCCCTGCTTTGATAAACAAAATTTGCGCTCTGAATTTTAAGATAATTAATTTTCCGCCTTTTCAGACCTTATAAAATAACCCTGCCACACATAGTATAGCTTCGCCGCTGAAAAGTTATGACCGAGTGCCTATATGTGACTCAGGCAATCCCCCACCTTGCGCGGACACTTTATTATATCTACGCACATTTATGGCAAACAACTAATCTTCGTTATTTATGTACTCTTTCCGTGAAAAAAGCGTTATCATATGGTTGATGAATCGATTTGTCAAAATTCGTTTACTGAAAAGTGGAGGTCGAATCATGAAGAAGCTTTTAACATGGCTGTTATTACTCTCAGCATCCTTGTTTTTCGCTCATCCGGTTAATGCGGATGCTGACACCACGGCTAATTCCGAAGTCTTTGCGTCTATCTACCGGCAAGGTGTAAGTAAAGGTATTCTTACTGAAAGTAACAGTTCCGAAGCAGAATTCGTAAAATACTGCAGTACAGAAGCATTTCCGATGTATCTGAAATACGTTGAAGTGGATCCCGGGACTTCTTTTGAACAATATGTCGCAGATGAAAACTATTTTGTTTCATGCAATCCGAATAATGATCATCCCGACACCATTTCTGCAGACAATTCACAAAGCAAAGGAAAGGGTTATTCCATCTTTTCATCATTTATCGCTGCAAAAAGTGGGTATAGCATGAAAGCCGGAGATATCTTAGTTTGTCACGGAACAGATAGTGCTGGTATCTTTGCCGGTCACGCTGCTTTTGCAACGTCAGCCAACTACATTTTAGAAATGCCGGGACCTAACCGAACTGTTGAACATCCCAGCAAGGAATCGTTTTTTAAAAAACATACTGGTAAAGGTAAGTACGTCGACGTATACCGCATCAAAAAGCATCCACACTATGCAGATGCAGCTTCCACCTACGCTTACCGTCATTTGTACAAAAATCCTAAAGATCGGCCAAAATACGGCTTTCAATCTGGCTTATATAGCATGAAGGATAGTTACTGCTCAAAATACGTTTACTACGCTTACTACAAAGTTTTACCAAAGGGCACACTTAAAACTTATAATAATTGGCATATCGTCCACCCATTTACTTTTGTCGGTAATTTCCAAGGTGACTTCAAAGCAAGTTATCTACATCAGATTACCAGTTGGAAGTGATCTACCATGACAAAAACAGAAAAAGTTCTTTCAACAATTATTAAAGCGGTCAACTGCTTGATGTTTCTGATCGAGGCAGTTCTAATCTGGTTCATGGGAGCACACTCCGTTGGCTTTCAAACCGATTTCGAAAGCCTTACCATTGGTTGGGCTCTAATCATTGTGTCTATTGCCCTTTTGTTGGCTGCCATCCTAATCTGGACGAGCAAGTTTTCAGTCCTCTTCTGGATCACTGTAGTTGTCCTAGTTGCCGGATTCATTGCTTTAACCCTTTTACGGGTGATGACTGCAGGTTTAGCTTTCGATGTGCTTGGTTCAGCCATAATTCTTTTTATATTACGCTATGGCAAATTCACTAAGCCATATGCAGGACCTATTATGGTTGTTGCTATCAACTTAACCTACATCTATCTTTTATCCGTTCCTTATGACTGGTTCTTTAATTACTGGTTTACGAAGTAAAAAATCTAATTATCCGACAATAACAAACCTGAGCTCACATCAATATGAGCTCAGGTTTTTCTATATTCAGCTAAAAATTTTCCCGCTACTTTTGCATCCCCTGCAGCAAGGCAAAGAGTGCACCATAGAGGTTGGTGTCATTTCTGAACTTGGCCGCCACGATTTCCGGCGGAATTACCTGCTGACCCAAAATTGGGTTGTCCTTCAGGATTTCCCCGAACTGCCGGCGGATCTCCGCAATCAAGATCTCCTGGGCACTGATCCCGCCGCCGATGACCACCTTTTCCCCGTTGATCACGGTCTGCAGGTTCAAAATCATCACGGCTACATCCAAGCAGTACTGGCGGAAGATCTTGCCTGCCTCTTCATTGCCGGACTTGATGGCTGCAAAAGCTGCCAAACCGTCAGCAAGGTCTTCATTGCCCAGCTCCTGGTTGACCCTTTCCACCATTCTGACAGCTGAGCAGCGGGCACCAGTATAGGCAGCCATTTCCTTAAGCCCAGCTTCCTGGTTCGTGATCATCCAGCTAAGTTCCCCAGCCTGGAAGCTGCTCCCGTGCAGAAGCTTGCCGCCAACGACGATCCCGCCGCCAACGCCAGTGCCCAGAGTCATCACCGCTCCGATATCAACTCCCTTGAGTTCGCCCAGCCACTGCTCGCACAAGGCTGCCGCCTTTGCATCATTTTCCGCGCTAACCGCTACCCCGTATCTGGACCCCAGCGTCTCTTCCAGGTTTAAGCCGTCCAAAAAGGTCAAAGCCCCGCCATAGTGGATGATCATTTTCTCCGTGTCGATCTTCCCTGGCGCGCAGACCGCGATCCCGGTAAACTTGCCCTTGTACTGGTCGCCGACTTCATACAGGGCGGCGACAAAGTCGTCCAGATTGTCCGCGCTTGTCCGCTTCCCCTTTTCCAGCAGCTGCCCTTCATTATCCATCAAGGCGTACTTCACGTTGGTTCCGCCAATGTCAAAAACTAAGTATTGCATCGTTTTTTATCCTCACATCCAAAAAAGCATCTATAACTACTAGTATAGATGTTTTTCCGGTTATTTAATTGCCAACGGCAGCTTTAAGCTAAAATAATTTCGCGTCATATAGTTTCTCATACAAGTCGACCAATTCCCCCGCCAAATCGCGGAAGGTAATCGCCGTCATCAAATGGTCCTGGGAGTGGACCTGGAGCAGGGTCACTTGAGCATATTGCCCCTGCGCCTCTTTTGTAAGCATTTCAGTTTGCGAGTTGTGCGCGTCGAGGAGTGATTTGTCAGATTCAGCTGGTTTCTCGCGGGCGCTGGCAATATCGCCCTTTTTGGCCAGGCGGATGGCTTCAAAAGCCAGGCTCTTGGCATTCCCACCGTTGGCAATCAAGCCCATTGCGGCCATCAACAAGTCTTGTTCCTGCTTGTCTTCAGTCATTTTTCCTCTTTCCTTTGTCTCTTCTTAAGCCTTGATCAGGTCTTCCGCCTGCTTGAGGGCCTTAACCCCGTCCATCATTCCGTAAGCTTGCATGTCGATGACGCCCAAAGGAATGTCCTGGCCGTCCTTGCCAGCTCCCTTGGCCTTATTTTCCATGTCGCTCTTCAAGTAAGAAACCTGCGGTCCCAGCAGGATGCAGTCAACTTCTTTAAAGTGCTGGTCTGCTTCTGAGGCCGGGCAGGCAAAAATCTTGGCATCGATCCCCTGCGCCTGGGCAGCTTCCTTCATCTTGTTGACCAAAAGCGAGGTGCTCATTCCCGCGGCACAGTTGAGCATGATTGTTTGTTCAGCCATCTTGCTTCTCCTTTTTCTTTGCTTATTTTTCTCTTTGTTTTTTCCTTAAAAAATTTCCAGTTAATCCTGTTCTTCTTAATCCTGTTCTTCTTTTTTTGCCAAGCTCTTACTTACTGCTCTCAGCAGCCAGTTGGGCTTGTTCCTTCTCGTAAAGCATCTTGTCGTAGCTCTTAGCAAATGGCAGGTAGACGAAGAAGGAAATTACCAGGATGATGGCCTGCCAAATGGCAACCTTCCAGCCCCCAATCAAGAAGCCTGAGACAATCGGCGGCGTGGTCCAAGGAACCTGGGCCCCGTTCAGGTATGGCAGGATGCCAGCCTTGATCAAGAGGTAGGTTGAGCCAGCTGACAGTGGTGGCATGATGAAGAATGGAATGGCCAGCATCGGGTTCATGACGATTGGCAAGCCAAACAGAACTGGTTCATTGATGTTAAACAAACCTGGAACCAAAGCCAGCTTACCGATACTTTTCAGCTGGGTGGACTTGGCCATGAAACACATGAAGAAGACCAGACCGATGGTCATCCCGGCACCGGTAACAGTGGCGAATTGGTCAAACAAACCTGAAATAACAATGTGGCCGCCGTGGGCTGCGTCAACATAGCCGTACTTCTTGAAGATAGCCGCGTTTTCCAAAGCGTTGGCACCCAAGATTGGGCCGGCAATCCCGCCGACCAGGGTTGACCCATGCACGCCGAAGAACCAGAAGAATGGCACCAAAAGCGTCAAGAGCAGGATCCCGCCGAAGGAGTCCGTTACTCCTTGCAAAGGAGTTTGGATGGTCGTGTAGATCCATTGGGTCATAGTCGTGTGGGCAACTTTTTCAAAGAAGATGTAAACCAGAAGCCAGCCAGTCGTCAAAACAGCTGACGGAATCAAAGCGACAAAAGAGTTGGCTACGGCTGGCGGAACTTGGTCCGGCAGCTTGATCGTGATTTTGTGCTTAACGAACCAGGAGTAGATCCAGCCGGAAAGCAGGCCGACGATGATGGACGCGATCATCCCCTGGCCACCCAGCCAGGTCCGGTCGATGAAGCCGCCCAGCAGGTCTGGTGCCTGCTCAGCTGAAATCACCGTCTTGGTCCCGTTCATGACCGCGGAAGTCGGGTTCATGATGATCAGGAAGCCGACAAAAGCCGTCATCCCGGCAGGTAGGGCTTCAATTTTTTCATTTTTGGCCCATGTATAGGCAATCCCGATGACCGCGAAGACCGCCACGATCCCGAAGGATGCATTGTAGGCCTGGTTCCAGAACTTGGTCAAACCAGTCGCATTCATCCAGTTGGCTACGGCCGGAATTGGAAACGAAGCCAAAAGTAAAAATACTGAACCAACCATGATGAATGGCAGGGAAAGCACCATCCCGTCCTTTAAAGCGACAATCGCTCTAGTGTTGACGAATTTCATGATTGGAGGAAGAATTTTTTCATTGATAAATTTTTGCATTATTTTGTCCTCTCAAAACTCTTTTAATCATTCTACGCTCACTATTTTATGTAAGCGGTTGCCTTTATGCAATATTTTTTGGCCCTTTTGGAATATTCCGCTTCACCCGCACAATATTCTTTTTTCGGAACAAGGTGTTCCACAAACGTCCAAGCTGTGTTAATCTAATAGCGTAAGTTGAAATCGTATTATCAAGGAGCGATACTATGGCATTTTTCGGTTTTAAAGATCTTTCCTCTCTCTCTAGCGTCGACATGACCATCTACCGCTATGTCTCACAGAACCCGGACAAGGTCGTCTACATGCGGGTCCGTGACATCGCACAAAACGCCCACGTGTCCAATTCATCGGTCATGCGCTTCATCCATAAGATCGGCTTCAACAGCTTCCCGGAGTTCAAGGCTTACCTCAGCCACAACGACCTCCTCTCCAAGCCCAAGGTCAGTGAAATGACCTATTTTGACGCCAGCAACTTCCCTAAAGACATCTCCCTTCGCCTGGAACTGGTAGCCAATGCCATCTACCAAAGCGACAATGTAGTGACCTTGGGCATAGGCGAGTCAGCCTTTATGGCGGAATATGCCGCCCGCCGCATGGCTTTTTTAGGTTATAACGCCAATGCCATCACCGACCCCTTCTATCCCTTGCACGGCAAGCTGAAGAACGCGGTCAACACGATCATTATCTGCTTTTCCGTTTCCGGGGAAACGACGGAATTGATCGAGCTGGTCAACAAATTCGTCAACAATGATGAAGTCACCCTGGTCTGCGTCAGCAGCAACGAGGCCAGCACCATCGCTAAAATGAGCCGGTACGTGCTCAGCTTCAGCGAGGAGCGGCACTACCTAGCCAACTACTACGACCTTTCCTCCCATATCCCGGTCATGTACATTATTGAAAGCCTGGACCATGTCCTGGAAAAAATGGTCACTGACTAGTTTTGGAACACAATGTTCCAAAACTGGTACAAGAAGCTATTTTTATTTTTTATGTCAAAAGCCCTTTTGCTAATTCTATTTGAGCAACCGATTTCATATAATGACTCCTATAGGATTAACACAGCAAAGGAGTAAAAAATGACTAAGACTTTTAAAGACGGCTTCCTGTGGGGCGGCGCCGTAGCTGCCCACCAGCTGGAAGGAGCCTACCAGGAAGGCGGCAAGGGCTTGTCCATCGCCGACATGATGACCCTGGGCAGCCGGGACCAGGCCCGGGAATTAACCGATGAAATCGTGCCGGGCACGTACTACCCCAACCACGTGGGCAATGACTTCTACCACCACTACAAGGAAGATGTCAAGCTGATGGCGGAAATGGGCTTCAAGGCCTTCCGCACCTCAATTGCCTGGAGCAGGATTTTTCCAAATGGCGACGAGACAGCTCCTAATGAAGCCGGCCTGGCCTTTTATGACGACTTGTTTGACGAGCTCTTGAAGTACGGCATCCAGCCAGTTATTACTCTGTCGCACTTTGAAATGCCCTTGAACCTGGTCAAAAAGTACGGCGGCTGGGCCAACCGGGACTTGATCACCATTTTTGCCCGCTTCGCCCATGTCTGCTTTGAACGCTACCATGACAAGGTCAAGTACTGGATGACTTTCAACGAGATCAACAACCAGACCAACTACGAAAGCGACATTTCCGTCTATGAAAACTCCGGCATCAAGTTCAAGGCCGGCGATGACAAGCAGAAGCTGATGTACCAGGCGGCCCACTACGAGCTGGTGGCCAGTGCCCAGGCGGTCCAGATCGCCCACGCCATTGACCCCAGCCTCCAGGTCGGCTGCATGCTGGCCTTCTGTCCGATCTACCCGGCCAGCTCCAAGCCAGAGGACATCCTTTTTGCCCAAAGAGCCATGGACAGCCGCCTTTACTTTGGCGACGTTCACGTCAACGGCACCTACCCTAACTGGCTGCAGGCATATTTCACCGAAAAAGGCTATGACCTGGACATCACCGACCGGGATCTGGAAATTCTCAAAAAAGGTACGGTCGACTATGTCGCCTTCTCCTACTACATGTCCTTTACGGCCAAGTACAGCGGCCACTGGGATTACCGGGAATATTCCGACCTGGTCGCTAATCCCTATATCAAGAGCAATGACTGGGGCTGGGCCATCGACCCGGTTGGCCTGCGCTATGCCTTGAACTGGATGACCACCCGCTGGCACAAACCCCTCTTTATCGTGGAAAACGGCCTGGGGGCCTACGACAAGTTGACTGCAGACAAGCAGGTTCACGACGACTACCGGATCGACTATCTCAGAGACCACCTGGTCCAAATGGAAAAAGCCGTCGCTGACGACGGCGTGGACCTCTTAGGCTACCTGCCCTGGGGCTGCATCGACCTGGTCAGCGCCAGCACTGGCGAAATGAAGAAGCGCTACGGCTTTATCTACGTCGACGAGGACGACTATGGCCGGGGCAGCTTCAAGCGCTACCCAAAAGACTCCTTCTACTGGTACAAGAAGGTGATCGCTTCTAACGGGGCAAATTTAAGCTGACTTTTTCCAAAAACTTCACTACCAAATATAAAACGGTACACTCAAAAACACATAAAACCTAAAGTAAAAACTTAAAGTAAAAACTTAAAGTAAAAACTTAAAGTAAAAACTTAAGGCACAATCATCAATCCGCAAAAAATAAAAAAGACTCTAACGAATAAAAAAGGCTTCTAGAAGTGAAAAACTTCTGGAAGCCTTTTTCTATGCATTTCAAATCACTCATGTTACTATAAGGCTGAATAAAATCATAGAACATAGTGATCTATGATGTATAAATATTATAACACAGATCGGAGCCAACTGACAATAAGATTGGAGAGCGCCGTCCCACAAAATCATCTGGTTCGTCTGATAGACAGCTTTGTGGACACTATTCCTTTGGATGACCTCCTCAAAAATCTGGTAAATACCGGTCGTCCAGCGTACCATCCTGCTCTTTTACTCAAGATCCTCCTCTTTGCTTACTCGGGTAGGACCTTCTCTGGAAGAAAGATAGAGTTAATGCTTCAATGCTAACTTCCCAGAGCAATCAAACTCAAGTCCTCTAAGAAAAGGACCTAAACCCGCAAAAATACTGTATTTT
>NZ_QOCY01000018.1:0-143668 GCF_024701915.1 Lactobacillus leichmannii
TTGAATATCGGAATCATGTTTTAACAACCTTAACGGCTTAATATTAATTTGTCCCAATTTTGGGGGTCACATCAGATACTCCAATAGAAAGTTTAGCTTAAATTCGCAGAGCATAACTAAATTAGGCTCGGGAAAGGACTGAGACCACCATAAGATGCAGTCGACAATTGAAGATAGAAGAAGTTCCTAATGGTTAAGTACGTGAGTAGATTGACTGTTAGGAACTTTTTGTTTGCTCGGAAAGGACGCTTAATTGTCTTTTTTCTCCTGACTATAGTAACATGAATTGTAGGAAAACAATTTATATAGAAAAATAACAAGGAAAAGGAGAAAAAAGACGAAATGATCCGTAAGGCAAGAAAAAGCGACTTTGAAGCGGTTTACCCGATTTTAAACCAGATTTTTGACGAGATGGACATGGATACCATCAACCGCCTGCCGGAGAGCCAGTTCTACGACTTGATGCGGCTGGGTTTCATCTCGGAAAACTACCGTTATTCCTACAACCGGATCTGGGTTGAGACTGACGAAAACGACCGGGTCCGGGGGATGATCTGCATGTACCCGGACAAGGCCCAGGGAATTATTGACGTGGTGCTCAGAAAAGAAATGGCCAAGGTCGGCCTGCCAATGACCACCGATATCTTTACCGATAAGGAAGCCCAGAAGGGGGAATGGTATATCGATGCCTTAGCTGTCTCTCCGCGGGACTGGGGGAAGGGGATTGCCAGCCGCTTAATGGAACTGGCCCCGAAACTGGCCAAGAAGCACGGCTACAAGAAGGTCAGTTTAAACGTAGATCTAGAAAACCCTCGCGCACAGCAATTATACTTGCGCAAGGGTTTCAAAACAACTAATTCAATGACTATTGGCGACCGTGTTTACGACCATATGGTAAAAGAAGTTTGAAGAAGCTGGCCGTGCTGGTCTGCCGCCGGTTGAGATTTGGAAAAAGGTCCGGCAGCTTGAGCGGGGTGACGTGCCACTGGGTGAAAAGGACCGCGATCAGCAGAATAAAGGGGGTATCTTCCTCCCGGCTGATCTGGCAGGTCAAGGTCACCCCCTTGTCGGATACCACGGTGTCAACGGAAGCCACCTTCTTAAAACCGTCCCGGAAGGAATAGCTGCCCTGCTTGATGCTGCCATTGACCCAGTAGTTGAGCCGGGTAATGTAGAACAAGTTGGTCTGGGGGCTGTTGACCTTCTTGACGTGGACCAGGGAGTGGTGAACCACATCAAGGGTGTAAGAAGCGATCAAGCCGGTGCCATCGCTGAACAGGCGGCCGATCTCATTACCGCTGGTGTCCAGCAGGTAAAGGGTGTGGTTGGGATTGTCCAGCCGGCCGCGGATGGAGCCAAAGGGCTTGCCCTCCTCATCGGTGATTGGAATCTGGCCCGTGTGGCCTTCCTGGGTTAGGTAAAGGGTGTAAATCATTGGTCCTGCTCTTTTTGATTGTCGGCAAGGATCTTGTCGATAGCCCAGGCTACCCCGTCTTCATTGTTGCTCTTGGTGACGAAGCTGGCAATCGTCTTGATTTGCGGAATGGCATTGCCCATGGCCACGCCGGTGCCGGCAGCCTGGATCATGCTTTCATCGTTCAGGTTGTCGCCGATAGCTGCGATTTCTTCGCGCTTGATGCCCTTGGCCGCCGCGTAGTCCAGCAGGGACCGGCCCTTTTGGGCGCCGGCGGCGTTGATTTCGATATTGTCGGCCGCGCTGGAAGTGATGGAAACCTTGTCGATCTCTTCAATTTTCTTGATGACGTCGGTGAAGGCGTATTGGCCCCGGGAGTCAAAGACCAAGATCTTCATTACTTCCGTGCCAGGTTCGTCCATCAAGTCCTCATAGCTTGGCACCTGCTTGATGCTGACGATGGCCGGCTTGCTGGCTGAAACCAAAACAGCCTCCTTGAAGGTCAGCATTGGGTTCAGTTCCACCATTAAGTGGGCCACGTTGGTAATCCGCTGGCTCAAGTCTTCTGAGTAGACGTGGTTGCTGGTAACCAGTTCGAAGTAAAAGCCTTCCTTCTTGAGCAGGCGGCAGATCTTCTTGGCAGTTTCCAGCTTCAAGGGATTCTTGACGATCAAGTTGCCGGCCGTGTCAAAGACCAAGCCCCCGTTTAAGTTAATAAAGCCGCAGTCTATCCCGTATTCTTTAAGCATTGGCTGGGATTCATGGGGTGCCCGGCCGCTGGCCACCATGAATTCGATGCCGTTTTCTTGGGCGCGTTTAATGGCTTGAACATTGGCGTCAGAAATTTCCATAGAAGAGTTCAGCAGGGTCCCGTCCAAGTCACAGGCGATCAGTTTAATCATGTTATTTCCTCCTTGTTGTTATCGATTTCATAATAACATAAAGGAGGAAGTTTGATTACTACAAAGTGTTTCTTTATTTGAAAAAAATTGTCGTGAATTATTTCACTAGTTCCTTTAAATCAAGAGGCAATCATGGTAAGATTGACTAAGGTGAATTACAGATGAAACAATTTATTGGAAATGATTGGGACCAGGTGCTTACCCCGGTTTTTGAAAGTGATGAATATCACAAGCTGCATGATTTTTTGAAAAAAGAATACCAGACCAGGCAGATCTACCCGGACATGTACCATATCTTTACGGCCTTCAAGCTGACCCCTTTTAAAGACACCAAGGTTGTCATTTTGGGCCAGGACCCCTACCACAATCCTGGCCAGGCTAACGGCATGAGTTTTTCTGTCATGCCGGGCACGCCCCTGCCACCATCCTTGCGCAATGTCTATAAGGAGCTCTATGACGATGTTGGGGCCCAGCCGGTCAACCACGGCTACCTTAAACGCTGGGCCGACCAGGGCGTTCTCTTGCTCAACGCCGTTTTGACCGTGCCATATGGCCAGGCTAACGGCCACCAGGGCAAGGGCTGGGAAATGGTGACAGACGCCGCTATTAAGGCCTTGAGCGAGCGGGGGCAGGTAGTCTTTATCCTGTGGGGCCGCTTTGCCCAAAATAAGATACCCTTGATCGACCAGGACAAGAATGTCATTATCAAGTCAGCCCACCCGAGTCCTTTTTCGGCCAACCGCGGCTTCTTTGGCTCCCGGCCATTTTCAAGATGCAACGCGGCCTTAAAGGAATTTGGCCGGGCTCCGGTCGACTGGCAATTGCCGCCTAACCCGGAAGCATGATTTTTTTGAGGAGATTATTGATGGAAGTTTTTGAACAATTAAAGCAATTGATTAAGCAAAAAGACAAGCAGCGGATTGTTTTCCCGGAAGGGGAGGACCCGAGGATCCTGACGGCGGTCAGCCGCTTAAAGCAAGATGACCTGATTGAACCGATCGTCCTGGGGCAAAAGGACCAGGTCCTGGCTTTGGCGGAAAAAGCCGGCTTGGACATGACCGGGATCGAAATCGTGGACTACCAAAACAGCACGGACTTTGGCGAGATGGTGGAAAAGTTCCACGAACGGATGGCCGGGGGCAAGCACTTCCAGACCATGGAAGAAGCGGAAGCTGCCTTGCGCGACGCCAACTTCTACGGGACCATGCTGGTTTACACCGGCCAGGCCGACGGGATGGTGTCCGGGGCGGCTCACTCAACGGCCGACACGGTCCGGCCAGCCCTCTTCATTTTGAAGACCAAGCCGGGGATGCACCGGATTTCCGGTTCCTTCATCATGGAAAGAGGGGAAGAAAAGTATGTCTTTGCTGACTGCGCGATTTCCATCGACCCGACCAGCGACCAGCTGGTTGAATTCGCGGCCCAGTCAGCTGCTACGGCCAAGATGATCGGGATTGACCCCAAGGTGGCCTTCCTCAGCTTCTCAACCCACGGCTCAGCCAAGGGCCCGCAGGTAGACAAGGTGGCAGAAGCGGCCAAGCTGTTCAAGGAAAAGTACCCGGACATCCCGGCAGACGGCGATTTGCAGTTTGACGCGGCCTTCGTGCCAGCAGTTGCTGAACTTAAGGCACCTGGTTCAGCCGTTGGCGGCCGGGCTAATGTCTTTATCTTCCCGGAACTGCAGTCAGGCAACATTGCCTACAAGATTACCCAGCGCCTGGGCAACTTTACGGCCATTGGGCCGGTTTTGCAGGGGATTGCCAAGCCGGTCAACGACCTCTCCCGGGGCTGCAGTGCTGATGACGTCTACAAGATCGGGATTTTGACGGCGGCTCAAGCCGTTATGGAAGGGTAGAAAGAAAGCGATGACAGAATTAGCAATCAATTCCGCTTCTGACATGCAGGCCTTTGGCGCCTCCTTGGCCCAAAGCGCCCAGCCCCATGACCTTTTGCTCTTAAAAGGGGACCTGGGGGCCGGCAAGACCACGCTGACCCAGGGCTTCGGCCGGGCTCTGGGGATTAAGCGGCCAGTCAAGAGCCCGACCTTTACCCTGGTCCGGGAATACCGGGAAGGGAAGCTGCCCCTTTTTCACATGGATTTTTACCGGCTGGAAGGCGATGACTTGGCTTCAATCGACTTAAATGACTACCTGGCTGAAGAAGGCGTGGTCATCATCGAATGGCCCCAGGTGATCCAGGCTGACCTGCCCAGTGACTTTTTAGAGCTGGTTTTGACCCGGGTGGACGATTCCTGGGATTCAACCAAGCGCTTGCTTGAGCTCATCCCGCATGGGCAAAGAGCAGCTGCCTGGGCAGAAAACGCCTGCCGCCTCTACCAGGAAAAGCAGTAAAGCAAAAAACAAAAGCAGAAGTAAAAACAAGAGAAAAATGGATCAGCTTGCTACTGATCCATTTTTTGCCTAGACTTGGTAGACAAACTTTTTCAAAAGCTCGCTGCCCCGCTTCTCCTCCTCTTTTAAGAGGATACCGGCGCAGGCTTCGCTGTCGCTTAAGGCATTGTGGTGGTGCCAAAGCTCCACGCCCAAAAGGTCAGAGACAGTGTTGAGCTGGTAGTTATCCAGGCCCGGCTCCAATTCCCGGCTGACCTTGAGGCTGTCTAAAACCAGGTAGTGGGGCTCGGCAATTCCGTAGCGGGCCAGGGACTGCTTCATTACATTGCAGTCAAAGCGGGCATTGTGGGCCGCCACCAGCATCCCCGGCTGAAAAAGGGGCTGGATCTTGGGCCAGACCTCGGCCATGGTCGGGGCTCCCGCCACGTCTTCAGCCGTAATGTCGTGGACCTTGACCTGCTGGGCGTCAAAAGCCATCTGGGGGTTGATGACCGTGTAAAAGCGGTCGATAATCTTGCTCTCCCGCACTAAAACCAAGGCCAAAGAGCAGGCGCTGGCCGGGTGCTGGTTGGCAGTTTCAAAGTCCATGGCAACGAAATTCATCATAAGCAAAAGCCTCCATGTTGCGCGTAAGTCAAATTAAGACAAGCAAACTTGATCCAAGCTAGTATAACACAGCGTGAATGCGGTAAAATATCAAAAGGAAGATTTAGAGGAGGCAATTTTAATTGAAGCTGTATGACTTAAAAGCGCAAGGACTTAATTTGCAAGAAAACATTCCTTTGAGCCGCTATACTTTTACCCAAACCGGGGGACCGGCAGAATACCTGGCCTTCCCCAAGACTTTGGCAGAATTGAAAGAACTCTTGGCCGCGGCCAAGGAGGATCAGCTGCCAATTACGGTGATCGGCAACGCGTCCAACTTGATTATCCGGGACAAGGGGATCAAGGGCCTGGTGATCATTTTAAAGGAAATGAAAGAGATCAAGGTTGAAGCTGACAAGGTCCACGCCCAAGCCGGGGCCAGAATCATCGATACTTCCTTCGCGGCTGGGGAAGCCGGCCTGTCCGGCCTGGAATTTGCCGCGGGCATCCCCGGCTCAGTCGGCGGGGCGGTCTTCATGAATGCCGGGGCTTACGGCGGTGAAACTAAAGACTGCCTGGAAAGCGCCACGGTCGTCACCAGAGACGGTGAGGTCAAGACCTACACGAACGCTGAGCTGCATTTTTCCTACCGGCATTCCCTTTTGCAGGAAAATGACGAGATCGTCATCGCGGCAACTTTTGCCTTAAAGGCCGGTGATAAGGCAACTATTTTGGACCAGATGAACTACTTGAACGCGCTCAGAAGCTACAAGCAGCCCCTGGAATACCCGTCCTGCGGTTCAGTCTTCAAGCGGCCGACCGGCCACTTTGTCGGCCCGATGCTCATCAAGGCCGGCCTGCAGGGCAAGCAGATCGGCGGGGCCCAGGTGTCAACCAAGCACGCAGGCTTTATTGTCAACAAGGGCGGGGCCACGGCAACCGACTACCTCAATTTGATCCACTATATCCAAAAGACGATCAAGGAAAAGGATGGTATTGCTTTGCAGACGGAAGTCCGCATAATTGGCGAAGAATAATGGCTTAGGATTAAGAGAAAAAGAAAAATGGGAACGGCAAATGGAAATTATTAAGTTAGATCACATCACCAAGCAGTATGATGATGGCTTTGTAGCCTTGAAGGACATCAACCTTGAGCTTGAGTCCGGCAAATTCTACTCTTTGCTGGGGCCATCAGGCTCGGGTAAAACAACGATTTTGCGGATCATTGCCGGCTTTACGGAAGCGTCAGCTGGCAAGGTTTATTTTGACGGTCAGGACATCACCAATCTTGACGCCTCAAAACGGCATATCAATACGGTTTTTCAGAATTACGCTCTTTTTCCGCACTTGAATGTCTATGAAAATGTTGCTTTTGCCTTGAAGCTGCGCCGGCGGCCGGAAAGCGAAATCCGGGAAAAGGTCAAGGATGCCCTCCACACCGTCCGCCTGGACGGCTACGCCAACCGGGAAATTTCCGAACTCTCCGGGGGCCAGCAGCAGCGGGTGGCGATCGCCCGGGCGATCATCAATGAACCTAAGGTGCTGCTTTTGGATGAATGCCTGTCAGCTTTGGACAAGCGCCTGCGAAAAGAAATGCAGTTTGAACTCCGGGCCATTCAGAAGAAGCTGGGCATCACCTTTATTTTTGTCACCCACGATCAGGAAGAAGCCCTGGCCATGAGCCGGTCAACGACTTCGTTGCTCGCTTTATCGGGGACTCCAACATTTTATCCGGCCGGATGATCCGGGACTTTGCCGTGGAATTTGCCGGCAAGGACTTTGAATGTGCCGACGCCGGGATCACCCCGGGGGAAAAAGTCGAAGTCGTTTTGCGGCCAGAAGATTTGGATATTACGGCTCCAGCTGCTGGCAAGCTCATGGTAACGGTGCAGAGCCAGCTTTTCCTGGGCGACCACTTTGAAATCAAGGCCATCGGCCAGGACGGCTTTGAATGGCTGATTCATTCCACCAACGGGGTCCAGATCGGCCAGGAAGTCGGCATCTTCTTTGACCCGGAAGACATCCACGTCATGCGGCTGGGCGAAACCGAAGAAGAATTCGACGCCCGCCTGGAAACTTATGAAGGTGAGGACTAGCCATGAAAAAGAACCGGCTTTTATTTTTTTTGCCTTACCTGCTGTGGATCGGCCTCTTCGTCATCGCCCCCCTGGTCTTGATTCTGGGCTATTCACTGACTGATGCCCACAGTCATCTGACCCTGCAAAACTTCGCCGCCTTTTTCTCTGGCGACACCTTTTTGCGGATGATGGCCAATTCCTTTTGGTATGCCCTCTTGATCACCTTTTTCTGCCTGCTGGTCTCTTATCCGGCAGCCCTGGCTTTGACCAGGCTGAAAAACCAGCAGTTCTGGCTGATGCTGATCATTTTGCCGACTTGGATCAACCTTTTGCTTAAGGCTTACGCCTTCATCGGGATTTTTTCCCGGAGCGGGATGGTCAACCAGTTCCTGGGCCTCTTCGGCATCGGCCCGGTTGGGATCATGTTTACCGACTTCGCCTTTATTTTCGTGGCGACTTATATCGAAATTCCCTTCATGGTCATGCCCATCTACAACTCGCTGAAGGAAATTGACCCCGCTCTTTTAAGTGCCAGCTCAGACCTGGGAGCCAGCTTCTGGCAGACCTTCCGCTACGTGATCTGGCCCTTGTCCTGGCCAGGCGTTGAATCGGGCATCCAGGCTATCTTCATCCCGTCTCTGTCTCTCTTCATGTTGACCCGCTTGATCGGGGGCAACCGGGTGATCACCCTGGGGACGGCGGTTGAAGAGTATTTCTTGACAACGATGAACTGGAATATGGGGGCAACGATCGGGGTTATCCTGATCGCCTTGATGTTGATTGTAATGCTGCTGACTTCACGCAAGCAGCACAAGAAGGAAATTGAATTATGAAAAAGACCATTTGGGGCAGGGTATACTTTGGCCTGGTGCTGCTGATCCTCTACCTGCCGATTTTTTACCTGATCTACTTTTCTTTCTCCAGCGGCTCCAGCATGGACCACTTCCGCCATTTTACCTGGGAGCACTACCAGACCTTGTTTGCTGACAAGCGCCTTTTGGCTATCTTGCTGGAGACGATCATGCTGGCTCTTTTGTCCAGCCTGGCGGCAACCGTCCTGGGGACTTTTGGGGCCATTGCCATCCAGCGCAGTAAGGAGGGCTACCGCAAGATCCTGCTCTCTTTTAACAATATCTTGATCGTGTCGCCCGACGTTGTTATCGGGGCCAGCTTCTTGATTCTTTTTACCGCCCTGGGCTTCAGCCTGGGCTTTGCCTCCGTCTTGCTCAGCCACATCGCCTTTTCGGTGCCGATCGTGGTCTTGATGGTCCTGCCTAAGCTGAAGGAAATGGACAACTCCCTGATCGACGCGGCCCGGGACCTGGGGGCTAACAATTACCAGGTCTTCAGCCAGGTCCTCCTGCCGGCCCTTACGCCGGGGATCCTGTCAGGCTTCTTCATGGCCCTGACTTACTCTTTGGACGACTTCGCGGTTACCTTCTTCGTGACCGGGAACGGCTTTACCACCTTGTCCGTTGAGATCTATTCCCGGGCCCGGCAGGGGATCGACCTGGAAGTGAATGCTTTAAGCACAATCATCTTCTTCTTTGTCCTCCTTTTGGTCGGGGTCTACTACTTCTTGACCAAGCGGCAGGGCAAGAAGGCTAATAAGCTGGGAGGGCTTCTGCGATGAAAAAAATCCTATCCGCGGCCCTGGCCATCCTTTTGGTCAGCTTGGGCCTTTACCTGGGCGCCCAGCAGCTGGACAGCTCCAGCGGCGGCTCTGCCTCAAGTAAGAAAGACTTGATCATTTACAACTGGGGGGACTATATCGACCCGGATTTGATTACCAAGTTTGAAAAGCAGACGGGCTACCATGTCATCTATGAGACTTTTGACTCAAACGAAGCCATGTATACTAAGATCAAGCAGGGCGGGACAGCCTATGATTTAGCCGTGCCGTCGGATTACATGATCACCAAGCTGCGCCGGGACAATCTTTTGGACAGGATCGATACCAGCCGCTTGAGTAATTTCAAGTACATCGGCAAGGAATTTTTGCACAAGTCCTTTGATGAGAAAAACGAGTACTCAGTGCCTTACTTCTGGGGAACCCTGGGGATTGTCTACAACGACCGCTATGTCAAAAAGGGCGAGATCAAGAGCTGGAATGACCTCTGGAAGAAAAAGTACCAAGGGCAGATCCTGCTGGTTGACTCAGCACGCGATATCATGGGCATGTCCCTGGTTTCCATGGGCTACTCCATGAACGACACTAACTCTGCCCACCTTAAGGTCGCCAAGGCCAAGCTAGACAAGATCGGCAAGAACGTCAAGGCAATCGTGGCTGACGAGCTGAAGATGTACATGGTGCAAAATGAGGCCTGGATCGGGGTTACCTATTCCGGGGAAGCCGCGACGATGATGGACCAGGACTCCCACATCCATTACGTGGTGCCGGCCCAAGGGTCCAACTTGTGGTTTGACAATATCGTTATCCCGAAGACTTGCAAGAACAAGGAAGCCGCTTATAAGTTCATCAACTTCATGCTAGAGCCCAAGAACGCGGCCCAAAACGCCGAATACATCGGCTACTCGACCCCGAATACCGCGGCGCAAAAGCTCCTGCCTAAGTCCGTCCGGGAAGACAAGCAATTTTACCCGCCAATGTCGACGGTCAAGAATTTGGAAGTTTATCGGGATCTACCAAGCAGCAAGGTGCAGGAATACAATGACCTCTTCCTGGAGTTCAAGATGTATGCCCGTAACTAGCTGACAGAAAATTTTAGAAAGAGAAAATTTCATGCAGTTTGATTTTGCAAGTCTGTGGACCTGGCATACCTTGTCGGTGGTCCTGGACGTCTTGATCACCTGGTATTTCATCTACCACCTGACCCATTTGATCAAGGGGACCAAGGCTGTCCAGCTGGCCAATGGGATCATTTTGATCATGGCGGCCCGGGTCTTGGCCGGCTGGGCCCAGCTGACGACCGTTACTTTTATTTTGGACCAGATCGTTTCCTGGTCAGTCATCGGGATTATCGTCATCTTCCAGCCGGAAATCCGCCGGGGGCTGGAGCGCCTGGGCCGGGTCTCCCTGTTTTCTGATTCAGAAAACAGCAAGCGCGAGCAGCAGGAGAAGCTAGTCAGGGAGCTGGACAAGGCGATCCAATACATGTCCAAGCGCCGGATCGGGGCCTTGATTACTTTGGAACAAAAGACCGGTCTGGAAGAATACGTGGAAACCGGGATCAAGCTCGATGCCCTGGTTACCGGGGAATTGCTGATCAATATCTTCATCCCCAACACACCTTTGCACGACGGGGCGGTCATCATCAAGAACAACCGGGTCCAGGTGGCTTCCGCCTACCTGCCCCTGTCTGACAATGCCATGATTCCCAAGAGCCTGGGGACCAGACACCGGGCAGCCGTCGGGATCTCTGAAGTAACCGACGCCATCACCGTGGTCGTTTCTGAAGAAACGGGCGGGGTGACTATCACCAGAAACGGCCAGTTCATGGTTGACCTCAGCCAGCAGGAATACCTCAAGTACTTGCGGGCTGAACTGGTCACTGAAGAAAAGAAGAAGCAGCCATGGCCAATCCGCCTGGCCCGGGGCATCTGGAACTGGGGGGATAAATAATGCACAAATTGATTGAGCAAAAATGGTTCTATAAGCTTTTTTCCCTGCTCTTAGCCATCGTCTTGGTTGCCTTCGTTGACAACACCCAGGTTAATACCAACAACCAAACCAAGGTGCAAGAAACGGCAAGCACTAAGCAGAGCTTGAAGATGGCCTTGCAAGTGTCAGTAGACACTGACAAGTACTACGTCACCGGCTACCCATCCAAGGTCAAGGTGACTCTAGAAGGACCGAATGCCCTGGTTACTTCCGCCGTTAACACCCAGAACTTCCGGGTCTACATTGACTTGAGCAAGCTGGGGGTTGGCAGCCACCAGGTGCCAATTAAGGTTAGCGGCTTGCCCAGCCAGGTTTCCTACAAGCTGCCGCAGAAAAGCGTGAGAGTCAACATCCAAAAGCGAAAGTCCCGCACCTTGCCGGTCCAAATAGGTTATAATAAGAATGCTGTTGCTCAAGGCTATGACATCGGCACGCCGACAGTCAGCCCGGAGACGGTTGAAGTCACTGGGGCCCAGAGCGAAGTAAAAGCGATCGACCACGTGCAGGCCCAGCTAGTCGTGCCAAACGGCAGCACCGAGACAGTGCGGCGGAACGTTCTTCTAGCCGCATACGATGCCAAGGGCCACCAGCTCAACGTGGTGATCAGTCCGGCAACGGCCCGGGTAACCCTGCCTTTGTCGGTCTCTAAGAAGACGGTTAAACTGAAGCTGAATGCCAGCCATGGCTCAAGCAAGAAAGTTTACTCCTTGACTGTCAAAGAGGAAAAAGTTACCCTCTATGGGCAAAAGGAAGCCCTGAGAAAGATCAGTTCCCTGACTTTGGATGTTGATCTGACTGATATCAAGTCTTCGGTCACCAAGTCCTTCCGCCTACCAGTTCCAAGCGGGGTTGCCTGGATTTCACCAGGCAGCGTGGACGTCCAGATCGAAGTCAGCGATTCGAACAACTAGAAAAAAGAAAGGTTCTTTGCAACATGCTTAAATATTTTGGTACTGACGGTGTCCGCGGTGAAGCGAACAAGGTTTTGACCCCGGAAATGGCCTTTAAACTGGGCCGGATGGGCGGCTACGTGCTGACCAAGGAAAAGAAAGACGGCGGCCAGGCCCGGGTTCTGGTTTCAAGAGACACCCGGATTTCTGGTGAAATGCTGGAACACGCCTTGATTTCAGGCCTTTTGTCAGTCGGCATTGAAGTTTTGGAATGCGGGGTCATGACCACACCTGGCCTGTCCTACCTGGTACAGGCCCAAGGGGCAGATGCCGGCGTGCAGATTTCTGCTTCCCACAACCCGGTTGAAGACAACGGGATCAAGTTCTTCGGCAGCGATGGCTTGAAGCTGTCTGACGCCAAGGAAGAAGAAATCGAAGAACTGATCGATGCTAAGCAGGACATGCTGCCGCGGCCATCAGCAGAGGGCCTGGGCACGGTAACCGACTTCCGCGATGGCAGCAACAAGTACATCCAATTCTTGGAAAACACTATTCCGGAAGACTTGAGCGGGATCAAAGTCGTAATCGACGGGGCCAACGGGGCAGCCAGCTCCTTCATCTCCCGTTTGTTTGCCGACCTGGATGTTGACTTTACCACTATTTCAACCCACCCGAACGGGCTCAACATCAACGACCACTGCGGAGCTACCCACACTGCCCGCCTGCAAGAAGAAGTTGTCAAGCAAGGTGCCCAACTGGGCCTGGCCTTTGACGGGGATGCCGACCGCTGCATCGCGGTTGACGAAAACGGCAATGAAGTCGACGGCGACCACATCATGTACGTGATTGGCTCTTACCTGGCTGACCATGGCCGCTTGAAGAAGGACACGATCGTGACGACCGTCATGAGCAATCTGGGCTTCACCAAGGCTCTTGAGCGCCGGGGTATCAAGAATGTCCGCACCCAAGTCGGTGACCGCTACGTATCTGAAGAAATGCGGGCCAACGGCTACAGCCTGGGCGGGGAACAATCCGGCCACGTGATCATCAACGACTACCACAACACTGGTGACGGTATGCTGACCGGTATCCATCTGATGCTGGTCATGAAGAAGACTGGCAAGTCTTTAACTGAACTTTTGGCTGACTTCAAGGAATACCCGCAAGTTTTGGTCAACGTTCCAGTTAAGGACAAGAACAGCTGGAAGAACCACCAGGCAGTAGTTGACGCGATTGACTCCGTTGAAAAGGACATGGCTGGCGACGGTCGGGTCCTGGTCCGTCCTTCAGGTACCCAGGAGCTGCTCCGGGTTATGGCTGAAGGCCCGACCCAGGAAATCACCCAGGAATACGTTGACCGGATCGTCAAGGTCGTTACGACGGAAATGGGCGAATAAAAAAGCAAGTTAAAAAGCTGTAAAGCTGAGAAGAAGGAAAGTTCAAATTGAGCTTTCCTTTCCTTTTTTGCGGAAAAAATTTTGCAATAATTAAGTAAGAACAGGCTTTGGACTACATAGGAGGAAAATATGGCGATTAAAATGCTGGCCATCGACTTAGATGGCACCCTGCTAACTGACAGCAAGACGATTCTGCCCGGGACCTACAAGGCCTTGCAGGAAGCGAAAGCAGCCGGGATCAAGATTGTGCTGACTTCTGGCCGGCCCTTGTCGGGCATCAAGGGCTACGCGGAAGAATTAGGTTTAAGCGGCAGTGAAGAGTACGCGATCCTCTTCAACGGGGCGGTAGTGCAGAACTTAGACGGCCGGGTCCTGATCAGTCATGATCTGGACTTTGGCGACTTCAACACCCTCCTGCACATGCAGCGGCTCAGCGACGTCAACCTGGACTTTGAAACTCCGGACCGTTTTTACACTTTGGACAAGAAGATTTCCATCCGCCTGCAGATTGACGGGGCGGAAACCAAGAACCAGCTCTGGATTCAAGACAGAAGCGACTTCAAGAAGGACTTTACCTTTGCCAAGGCAGTCTACCAGTGCGATGACCCGGACCAGGTCGACCGCCTTTGGAACCGGCTGCCGGACTGGTTCTTCCAGTCCTACGCAGTTGTCCGCAGCTGGCCGGAAGTCGTTGAAGTCGGGTCACTGGCCGCTTCAAAGGGCTACGCGGTTAGCGAATTGGCCTCAAGACTGGGCCTGTCGAACAGTGAAGTCATGATCTTCGGTGACCAGGGCAATGACCGGTCCATGTTTGAAATCCCTGACTTCAAGCGGGTGGCCATGGGTAATGCCATCGACGAGATCAAGGACCTGGCTGACTACGTCACCGAGACCAACGAGCGCGACGGGATCGCCAAGGCCCTGCGGAAATTAGTTTTATAAGCGAAGAGGACAGATCTACGGATCTGCCTTTTTTCTTTTTCAGGAGGAAAAATGACTACGGCAGAAATTGAAGAAAAAATCACCGGAATTTTTGAGGGGGCAATCCGGCAAAAGACCGTAAAGGGCGTCTCTTATGCTTTGGTTGACCAGGGTGGGGTCAGCCGGCACTACTTGGGCCAGGCTGAGCCGGGGCAATTCTATGACCTGGCCTCCTTGACCAAGGTGGTGGGGACGGCCAGCGGGATTTTTAAGGAAATGGCTGCAGGGAAAATCAGCCTGAAGGACCGGGTGGGAGACTTTTTCCCGGCGGCTTGTTCAGCTGTTACAGTAAAGGACCTGCTCCTGCACACCAGCGGCCTGCCGGCGGACTTGGATGATGTCTGGCAATACCAAAGCCCGGGGGAAGTCTGGGAGGCGGTTTTAGCCACTAAGCCTCTTTTTTTACCTGGCCAGGAGTCAATATATTCCGACCTCAACTTCATTATCTTGGGCAAAATTTTAGAGCAGGTCAGCGGGCAGGACTTGAGCAGCTTTTTGCGGGAGGAGATTTTTGCCCCTTTGGGGATGCGGGAGACTGGTTTCTTGCTTAAGGGCAAAAGGGACAACTTTGTCAAAACAGAAATAACTAAGGAGAGAGGGCAGGTCTGGGGGAACGTCCATGACGAAACCGCCTGGCAAATGGGCGGATTGGCCGGCCATGCCGGTCTCTTTTCCACTCTAGATGACCTGGCCCGCTTCAGCTCCTTTTACCTAACGACAGCTAGTCCGCTTGTGGCTGGCCTGTTTGACTATGACTGCTTTGAGCGGACCCTGGCCTGGATCCGCTGGCAAAAGGGCTGCCGCTTTCTCTGGCATAGCGGCTTTACCGGTCCGGGATTAGGCCTGGACCTTGAAAATGGGCGCGCCCTGGTCATTTTGGCCAGCTCCGCTTACCCCAAGCGGGGCAACGAGGCCTGGATGCTGGCCCGCCGGCAGGCGGCCAAGACTTTTTTTGGCGGCGGCTACCGGGAAGAAAAACAAGAGTAGATTGTTGACAAATGTAAACTATGCTGTAAAATAGTCTTTGTAAAGGTTACAGATGTAAATGAGGAGAGGAGGAAGGAAATGAACGAAGATTGCCGGATTTCAGACGCGGAATGGCAGGTTATGCGGGTCGTCTGGACCCTGGGCCAGGCCAATAGCAGCGAGATTATTGAGCAATTAGCGGCAAAATGTGCCTGGAGCCCGTCAACGGTCAAGACCCTGCTGCGGCGCTTGGAAAAGAAGGACTTTTTACTAGTTGACCGGCAAGGTCACCGCTTCGTATACCGGGCGGCTAAAGATGAAAGCGAAGCGATGCAGGAGAGCTTGACGGCCGAGTTTGCCGCAATGTGCGATATGCACAAGGGGGAGATGCTCCTCCGGCTACTGGATGACCTGCCTTTAAGCAGAAGCGACCTTGAAGCGATTGCCAAAAAGGCGGCTGAAAAGGCGAAGACGGCTCCGGAAAAAGTTGGTTGCAATTGTTTAAGTACTTGTGAGCATATGGAAGGTGAACGGGAATGTTAGTTAATGGATTAGTAATTTTGGCCGCGGCCGCTTTGATCGGCTTGATCATCTGGTGGTTTTTCGGCAATTTCCAAAAGAGCAGCCAGCAGGCGGATCTGGCCAATGGCCGCCAGGAAGGGCAGGTAGTCGTCAAGGGCGGCTATGAGCCGGAAGTGCTCTACTTAAAGCAGGGCGTGCCGGCAGAAGTAACTTTTAAGATGGAAGACAAGACGGCCTGCCTCAGCCATGTGGTCTTTTCTTCTTTAGGCGTTGACAAGGACCTAAGCAAGGAAAAGCTAGCCAAGGTCCAGATCCCGACCGACAAGACCGGGGAGATCGACTATGCCTGCGGCATGGACATGTTTCATGGGAAGATTGTGGTTAGATAATGAAATTGACTAATTGGCGCCGCTTTTGGCTGTCCCTGTTTTTGGCCCTGCCCATGCTGGCCCAGATGCTGTTGATGATCTGGGGAATCATGCTGCCAGGGATCAAGACCTATTCGCTGATCGCCACCAGCTTGATCATGCTAATTGGGGCAGGACCTTACATTCAAAGCGCCTGGGCAGCTTTGAAACGCCACCAGGCCAACATGAACAGCCTAATCGCCATCGGCACTAGCGTGACTTATGTCTACAGTCTTTTTGCCTACTTCACTGGCCGGCCGGTCTACTTTGAAAGCGCGGCTTTTATCTTGATTTTTGTCTTGCTAGGGGATGCCCTGGAAGAAAAAATGCATGACCGGGCAGCAGCTTCTTTGAATAAGTTACTGGAACTCCAGGCCAGTGAAGCTGAGGTCAAGCGGGGAGAAGACTTTGTTAAGCTTCCCTTGGACCAAGTCAAGGCCGGCGACATAATCAAAGTGCGGCCGGGCGGCAAGGTACCGGTTGACGGCCGGCTTGTATCCGGGCAAAGCAGCGTCAATGAAGCCATGGTGACTGGGGAGAGCATGCCAGTCGCGAAAAAGCCCGGTGACAGGGTGATCGGGGCAACCATCAACGGCAGCGGCAGCTTTTTGATGGTGGCTGAGCAGGTCGGGGAAGAGACCATGCTGGCCCAGATCGTCAAAGTGGTCAAGCAGGCCCAGAACTCCCGGGCCCCGATCCAAAAACTGACTGATAAGGTGGCTAACTACTTCGTGCCGGCGGTATTGATCGTCAGCATCCTGACCTTTGCTATTTGGGATGTCTTCAGTCCCGTGGGCCCGGTTAAAGCCATGCTCTACGCAGTTTCCGTCATCGTGATCGCCTGCCCGTGTGCCTTAGGTTTAGCTACCCCGACAGCTTTGATGGTGGCCAGCGGCCGCAGCGCCCGGATGGGGGTTTTGATCAAGGACGGGGAAATCCTGGAAGCAGCCGCGAAAATCAAGACTATTGTTTTTGACAAGACCGGGACGTTAACGGTCGGCCAGCCCCAGCTGGTGGATCAGGTGGGGGATAAAGCAAGCCTTAGCCTGGCGGCCAGTCTGGAAGCCAATTCAGAACACCCTTTGGCCCAGGCCATTGTGACCAGCGCTAAAAAGGGCGGCCAGCCTCTCTTGCCAGTCAGCGATTTTTCGGCTGAAGAAGGCAAGGGGGTAGAAGGCAAGGTAGCTGGTCACTTAGTTAAGGTGGGCCGGGCTGACTACGTCAGCGCCCCAGATGCTTGGCGCCAGCAGGCAGAAGGCTTGGCGGAAGCCGGCAAGACGGTGGTTTATGTCCAAAAAGATTCCGCCGTCATTGGCCTCCTGGCCCTGCAGGATGCTCCCCGCCCAGAAGCAAAGGCCGTCCTCAGCGAGCTTAAAAGCCGGGGGATCAAGACGGTCATGTTAACTGGCGACAACCAGCAGCTGGCGGAAAAAATCGGCCGCCAGCTGGGCATTGACCAGGTCGAAGCGGGACTTTTGCCCGGGGAAAAAGCTGACCGCTTGGCCAAATTGCAAGAAGCAGGGCCCGTGGCCTTTGTCGGCGACGGCATTAATGACGCGCCGGCCTTGTCACTAGCCGATGTTGGCATTGCCATGGGCAGCGGGACCGACGTGGCCAAGGAAGCCGGCGGCATCGTCTTGATGACTAGCGACTTGACCGGGGTTTTGCGGGCGCTTGACTTGTCCAAGCAGACCTTCACGCGGATCAAGCTGAACCTTTTCTGGGCCTTGATCTACAATTTGATCGGGATTCCGGTCGCGGCCGGCCTCTTCTCCTTTATCGGGGTCAGCCTCAGCCCGGAACTGGCCGCTTTGGCCATGGCCTTCAGCTCCGTCTCAGTCTTGCTGTCATCATTAATGTTGAACTGGACTAAGATCGCCGGGGCGGGCAAAAACTGATAGAGCAATTATGAAATAATGGAATAAGGCTTTAAATAGAAGTGCCAGGCTGGTGCTTCTATTTTTTGTTTGCTTTTGAAGCGCTCTCTGATGTAATCTTATAATTAGTGCGTTAATTAACGATCTAGGAATAGACAAAGAGAGGTAAATAATGGATACAGTAAAAAATTATCTCAGCGTGGCTTTTTTTGCCTTTTGGGGCGGTCTGGCCCGCTATGGCTTAACGGAAGCACTTTCCTTTTACGGGACGGTGATTGCCAACCTTTTGGGCTGCTTCCTCCTGGCCTTCCTGACCTACTTTTTCCTGAGAACGTCTAATAGCCGAGCCTGGCTGACCACAGGCCTGGGGACGGGCTTCGTGGGAGCCTTTACGACTTTCTCCAGCTTCAACCTGGATGCCTTCAAGCTGCTGCTTGGCGGGCAAAATTTCGGAGCTTTGCTTTACTTTACCGGCACGATCGCGGCTGGCTTCCTCTTTGCCTGGGCGGGCAAGCAGGCGGCTAACTTCGCCGCGGGCAAACTTTTGGAAAGGGGGTAACAAGATGATTTTCGCGGTTGGATTCGGCGCCAGCCTGGGGTCTGTGGTCCGCTATGCTTTGACCAGTTATGGCAAGAAGCACTGGATGCAGGGGACGGCCTGTCCTCGGCCGACTCTTTTGATCAATCTGACAGGGGCCTTTTTCCTGGGCCTGGCCTTTGCCTTGCGGCTGCCGGCTAGCGTCTATGCCTTCTTGGGCACCGGCGTCTTGGGCGGCTACACGACTTTTTCCACTTTGAACACGGAAATTGTCTCTTTGGCTGATAACGGGCAAAAGCACGTCCTCAAGCGCTATTTGCTGGCCAGCTATTTGGGCGGGGCGGTCCTTTTAACTTGCGGATATTATCTTGGAAGCCTGCTATGAAAAAAAGTCAACTGATTCTGCGCAAGAGCCTGTGCAGCCTGGCAGCCATAATTTCCCTGGTCGCTCTTTTGAGCAGCCCTGTCACTTTTAAAATGTATGAGGTCAAGGACTATGCGTCCAGTTTGATCGACACTTTTGCCAACCAAAGCGATGGCAGCGCCATGTCGATCGCGGCCAAAGCCGCGGTAGAATCGGGCCTGAAGCAGGACCTGGTTGACCAATTGCCAGACAAGGTGGAGATTAGCGAGTCCCATCTCAGCCTCTACCGGCTGGTTTCCCGCTACCGGCAAAACAAGCGCCTGCAGTCCAGCGATTTAAAGCTGCCAGCCAAGAACAAGGTCCAGCTTTTTATGGATGACTTGATCCTCTATTTGGTCAACAGTGAACTGAAGGTGCATGAAGGGGAATTGCAGCAGATTACGCAAATCTACCAGCTCTCCTTGTGGATCATCTGCGTCCTTTACTTGCTGGGCGTGGTCCTGCTCCTCTTCAACCGTTACTGGTCCTGGCTGCCTTTTGTGCTGGGAGCGGCCAGTGCCTTTGGCTTCCAGGTCTTTATTGCCCATACCTTGACGGAAATGGTCCAAAAGGAAGTTTACTCCAAGATGCTGTTCACCTATTCTTGGGGCAGCTGGGCCGGCTTTCTTCTGGCCCTAGCCCTGGCCGGCTACCTTTTTTATCTGGATGTTTGCCGTTATCGGGCGAAGGGAAAGGCTAATAAGAATAAAGAAGCGAATAATAATTAAAAAACTATGTTAAGAGTCAAGGCGGCTAGTCTTGGCTTTTTTCATGCTGGGAAAAGCCCCGCATTTTCTTATAGGAAAGCAGTCCCAGCTTGCTCTGTTATAACAACTAATGGGGTAACACCAACCTACCTCTGCAGCTTTAAATACAAATTAATTTATGCTTAAAGATTTTTGCCAGTTTGCAGGCAAACCGTGTTTATTAGGAGTGGTTTTATGAAAAAAAGAGCGAAGCAGGCTGAGCTGGCTAAAATCGCGCAGAGCGAAGCACCAATAGCACTTTATCAATCAAAAAATAAGCAGATTAAAGCCATAGCCGTGTCTAAGGGCCTGTGTGAGCTCTATGGCCTGCCGGCGGCTGAGCTTAAACAGCTGCTGGACCAGGACCTGGAAGCAGACTGGGTCACTCTAATGGAAATCCATGGAGATGTGGCCAGAAGCACTCATAGCTGGCAGCGGCCAGGAGTCGCTGAATTCTCAGCCAAGCAGCAGGCAATCAGTCTTGCAAAGGCAACAGTTAGCTTAAGCAAGCTGGATTTGTTTAATGAGGACAGTTTGTTTTTGACCGATCCTCAAGCAATCGCGGCATCTTTTCCGCAAATCGTGGCCTGCTATGGGGATGACTACCAGTTAAACAACGGTTTGCTGGCACCATTCTACGAAAGAGGGGAATTGAGAGGCCTGGTAGCTGTTGAAAACCTCAACCCGGCCTTGAACCTGGATTTAAATGACTTGATTGAACTGACGGCCGACTTCGTTGGAGCCAAGGTAACCGGCAAAAATTTGGAAGAGCAAAGAGATACTGATGTCTTGACCAAGCTGAATGACCGCCACCCTTACCTGGCCAAGCTGAACTTCTACCAGAAGTCCCAGACTTCAAGAACGGTGGGCGTGGCCTTCATGGACTTGAACGGCTTGAAAAAGGCCAATGATGAACTGGGTCATGATGCCGGGGATAAAATGCTGATTGCGTCCGGAAACTTGATCAGCCAGGCTTTTGGCCGCGACTATGTCTACCGGGTCGGCGGGGATGAGTTCGTGGTTTTGGATGACCAGAGCAGCCAGACGGAATTCGAAAGTCATTGTGCTGCTTTTGAGAAAGCTTTAACCTAGCCGGCCAGCCCATCGATCTCAATTGGTGCTGAATGGTGCCCGGACTCCCATTATTTGCGGGAAGCAGTTGAGAGAGCCGACCGGAAGATGCGGCGGCAGAAAAACGACTTTTACAAATCGCACAAGCGCTACCGTTGATGCTGGAGCAAAGAGGAAGAGGTTTAGTGATGAAAAAAATAACCGTACCATGTTTTATTCGCTGATCATGGCCTTAATTATGCTTGCTTTAGGCATCGTCAGCTTCTGGGGCCGGAACCAGGACAGCTTTGAAGGGCTTTTACCAGCCGGCTGGCAAGCTTACCGCCTGCAGCCTGGGCAATGACGGGGCTTTTCTGGCCAACTATGTCAGAAAGAATGCCCTCCGGGTGGGGCTGGGCATCGTTTCTGTCGTCATGGGCTTGACCCTGCTGCTTTTTTCCATCTTCGCGCCTTTGACCAGCGCGTTCAAGCGCAGCCTGGGTTACTACTCAGTGGCCTCGATTTTATTTGCCGTCTTGCATATGCAGGAAGAGATGCAGCTGACGGTGCTTTTTGGCCACTACCATGTCTGGTGCCTGTTTACCTACCCGGTCATGGTGCTCTTGCCATTTTTACTGATTATGACCATCAACGCGCAGCTGGAACAGGCTTTAAATGAGCGGAAATCCGAGCTCTACGCGGCTGCTAAGCAAGATTAAGAAGGGGACGCCAAGGCGTCTCTTTTTTCTTTAAAAAAGCTGCATGCTATAATATTTCTTACACTTTAGGGAAAGGTGACAAAAATGCAAAAAATTTTGTTTTTATGCCATGGCAACATTTGCCGGTCGCCAATGGCCGAATTCATCATGAAGCAGCTCCTGGCTGAAGCCGGCAAGACTGACCAGGTCGAAGTTGCTTCCGCGGCCGTGACCGGCGATGAAATCATTGGTGGAGTTGGCAATCCAATGGACCCCCGGGCCCAGCGAGAACTGGCCAAAAACGGGGTGCCATTTAGCCAGCACCGGGCCCGGCTTTTGACCCGGGAAGACTATGACAAGTATGACTACTTGATCGCCATGGACAGTGAAAACTTCATGGCCATGAACCAGATCTGCGGGGGTGACCCGGAAAGAAAGCAGTACAAGTTGCTCCAATTTGCTGGTAGCTATGCTGACATTGATGATCCCTGGTATACAAATGACTTTGACCTGGCCTTCCAAGAGATCAGCCGGGGCTGCCGAGGCCTGTTAGACCAGCTTTAGGCGAGGAATTTACGAAAACGCTTAAAGCGAGTACAATTAAGGGTGTAAGTTGTAAGAAAATTTTTAATTGCTTATGGCAATAGTAAGGATTTGTTTATGAAAAAGTATGTTATTTTGCACCCGACCGGCCGGATCTCCCGCCTGGTCATCAAGCACTTGCTGGCTGACCCCCAGTTCAGCGATGTGGAGCTGGAGCTTTTGACCCAGCGGCCGGAACTTTTGGCCGACCTGGCAAAGGGCGACCGGATCAAGCTGACTGAAGGAGCGGCAACGGACCTGGACAAGATCCTGGCAGTTACCAAGGATGCTGACCTGGTCTTCTTGGGCAAGGTTGATGACAAGAAGTTCACGGTGATTAGCAAGAACCTGGTCAAGGCAAGCCAGGAAAACGGCTTTGACCGGGTTATCGAATTAAGCCTGGCCGGCCTTTACTATGAAATTCCTGGGGAATTCGGCACCTGGGTTGATGAATGGGTGGGTTCCGGCCGCTTTTTGCCAGCCAGAGAGGCTGCCCACCGCCTGGAAGAAGCTGACCTGGACTACACCTTGATCAGAATGCCTGCCTTGACCGACTGGCTAGATGTCAAGTACTCCTTGACTGGCCGCTATGACGAGTTCGTCGGCACCTCTGTTTCAAGAGCCAGCGTGGCTGACCTGGTCTTAAAGATCATGGCTGATCCAAGCCAGTACTCCCAGGCCAGCGTTGGCATCTCCCAGCCGGAAACGGCGGGTTATGTCCGGCCAGTTTACTAAAATAAGTCAGAGAAAAAGGCCTGCACGCGCGTGCAGGCCTTTTTGGTTTAAAAATATTGTATATTGTTTTTTAGCCGTTATTGCCTTTACTTGCTGGCTTTTGCCCCTTTTGGCAGGCGGCGGCCAATCAGCCAGACAGCCAAGAGGGCAATGACTGATTCAATGACAATGTAGAGGGCCCGCAGCTTGATAGTGCTCCCGCCCAGCCAGACATTGAAGACGATTGAGCCCAAAACCAGGGCAATCATCCAGGTCCATTGCTGCTTGTCAAAGGCCAGGCCGTATTCTTCTTCTCTTCTGCGGATGCCTGGGAAGATCCCGCCCAGGCCGATCAAGACCAGGCAGGCCACGATGTTGATGGAGAGTTCATACCACCAAACCCAGCTGCCTTCCTTGACGTCTTGCGGCATGAAGCCTAAGACCGTAGCGACAGCCGTGACGGCCAGGAGGGCAAAGCCGACCCACCAGGCGAAGGTGTCGTTTTTAATGTAGCGGTAAACTGACGGGTACTTGGAGGAGTTTTTGCCTCGGACCTTCATGAAGGAGTAGAAAATCCAGCAGGTAACGGCCGGAGAGATGATCCCGTTCAAGTTCAAAAGCCAGTTGAAGATGTCGTTCATGTCTGGCAGGAAAATCCCCAGAACCATGATGAAGCCGCTCAAAAAGACAGTCAGAATGTAGCCGTTGATCGGCAGGCCGTCCTTGTTGGTCTTCTTGAGGAACTTCGGCATGTACTTGTCCCCGGTGTCGGAGATCAGCATTCTGGTCATGGCGTCCAAAAGGACGGACAAGAGGGCCACATTGTAGAAGAAGGAGGCCCAGGCGTAGATGTAGACAAAGAGCTTGCCCACGCCGAATTGCTTGCCCATGGCGCCGAAGACGTAGTATTCACCGTTCATCTTCAAGTCGTTTGGCATGTGGTTGGCATCGATGTAGATGCCCAGGGCAATTGAGCCGAAGATGGTCAAAAAGCAGGTCATGAGGGCCAGGGCGATCATGGCCTTAGGGAATTCCCGCTTGGGGTCCTTCATCCGGGTCACGTATGGGGCGACCAGCTCAGACCCGTTGACGGCATAGATCAGCATTCCCACGGTTGAGAAGTATTTAAGGTCAAACTTGGGGATGATGGTCTTCCAGGTAAATGGCGTCGCGGTCTTGCCGCCGGACTTGGCCAGGCCGGAAAAGGCCAGAAGCACGAAGAGGATGGTCATGATGAACATGGCCCAGCCCCCGATGTTGGACAAGACTTCCATTGATTTGGAGAATTTGTGTTCCAGCAGGGTCAAAAGGATAAAAATGACAAAGGTGATGGCCGTAAACATGGCCGTTGAGAGGAATTTCGGGTCCTCAAACTCGTCAGTTCCAGTCAACCCCCAGCCAACGTCAACCAAGAGGCAGTTGGCCGTGTCGACCACGTAAGGAATCGAAGCGGCCCAGTAGGTCCAGGCCGTGAAGTAGCCTAAAAATTCACCGTCAGTGGCTCTGACCCAAGAGGAGAGTCCGCCACCTTCATGGTTGAAAACTGAACCTAAGTGGCCAACGATCAAAGCGTAAGGAACCACGTAAAGGAACATCATCAAAACCCAGGAGGTGATGACCGCCATCCCTTGGTTTTGGAAGTTGTACATGATGTCTTCCAGCCCGATGACCGTGACAAAGGCCATCATGGCTAAAGTCTGCCAGGAAATATAATTTCCCTTTTTATCTAATTCGTCCATAAAAAATCCTTCCTGTTAAACAAAGTGTACTAACAAGAAGCCAGGCCCGGGGACTTGTTTAGCGATACCATTTCCATCTCCAATCTAGCAATTATTAAGCTTTTTTAAAGCAAAATCTATTTTACAGTGCTTATAAGGAGAAAAAAAGCCTTTTAACCATGATAGCGGTTCCTGGGCGAATATTTTCTGAGCAGAAGATTTCCTATCTGTTTTCTTTGGAGTACAATGAAAGACAAGTTAAATTTGACGAGGTGATTTTATGGAGAAAAAATTAGACAGCGCGATTTTCGCGGGCGGCTGCTTCTGGTGCATGGTGGCCCCTTTTGATACTTTGCCAGGTATTGAGAGCGTCACGGCGGGCTACACGGGCGGGCACGTGCCTAATCCGACTTATGAACAAGTCTGCAGCCATACGACTGGCCACACGGAGGCGGTCAAGATCGTCTTTGACCCGGACCTCATGTCTTATGAGGACTTGCTAGGCTACTACTGGCAGGTAACGGACCCGACTGACGCCAGCGGCCAGTTCCAGGACCGGGGGGACAACTACCGGCCGGTGATTTTTTACAATTCACCAGAGCAGAAGGCAGCAGCGGAAAAGTCCAAGCAGGAACTGGCGGAAAGCGGCCGCTTTGATGATCCGATCGTGACCAAGATCGAACCGGCAGCGCCTTTTTACGCGGCTGAAGACTACCACCAGCAGTTCTATTTAAAGCATCCAGACCGCTACGCGGCTGAAGAAGCCGGCGGCCGGGCCCAGTTTATCAAGGAGCACTGGGGCAAGTAGGCATAAGGGGGATGGCATGAAGAAGGGTTTAGTGATGGAGGGCGGCGCCATGCGGGGCCTGTACACGGCCGGGGTGACGGACGTCCTCATGAAATATGGGATCAAGTTTGACGGGGCAGTTGGCGTTTCAGCCGGAGTGACCTTTGGCTGCAACTACAAGTCCCTGCAGCCCGGGAGGGTTTTACGCTATAACCTCCGCTATGGCAGCCGGCCCCAGTTTAAGAGTTGGCGGTCCTGGCTCAAAACCGGGGATCTCTACGGGGCGGACTTTTGCTACTATACCCTGCCGGAAGTACTGGATCCTTTTGACACCGCGGCTTTTGCCAGAAACCCTATGGACTTCTGGTGCGTGGCAACGGATGTGGAGACGGCCCAGCCGGCCTACCACAAATTGACTACCGGCAAGGGGCGGGACGTGGTCTGGATCCGGGCTTCAGCCTCGATTCCCGTTTTCGCCCGGCCGGTTAAAATCGGGGGCCACGCATACTGGGACGGGGGCGTCAGCGACTCCATCCCGGTCCGTTTTCTTTTGGACAAGGGCTATGACAAGGCAGTGGTCATTTTGACCCAGCCGGCTGGCTATCAAAAAGAACCATCGCGTTTGCAGCCAGTCGTTGACCGGATCTTGAAAAAGTACCCGGCTGTCGTGGCGCGCCTAAGGCAGCGGCATGTGGAATATAATGCCTGCCTGGCTTATATCGCCAAAGAGGAAGCAGCCGGCCGCCTCTTTGTCTTCCGGCCCAGCCAGGACATCGGCGTCAGCGCCATGGAGAAGGATCCCAACCGCCTTAAGGCGGTCTACCGAGTCGGCGTGAGGGATGCCAAGCGGCAATTGGCGGCCTTGAAGGAATTTTTACAAGATTAAGCACAAAAAACGGTGACTGAGCTAAGGCTCAACCACCGTTTTAATTTGCACTTGTTAAGTGCTTTTTCTTTATTCTCTTTTTCTTTTAGTCGCCGAACTTAGCCAGCTTCTGGTAGTTGGCCAGCATCCAGTCGGCATAGCTGACCTTGTTTGGCATGGTTTCGCGGACTTCCACGATTGGGATGCCTTGCTTCTTGGCCTTCTTGACGAAGGACTTGACCGTGTCGGAGCTGGCCTGGGTGTTGTTGACGAAGAAGGTGATCTGCTTTTTCTTGATGGCTTCATTCATCTGGGCGATCACGGCCGCGCTCGGGTCGGTTTCCTTTTCAGTGGCTTCTTCAAAGTTCTTGTTGCCGATCTTGAAGCCGGTCCGCTCTAAAGCGTAGTCAAAAACCGGCTCGCTGACAAAGACCGGCTTGGCCTTGCTGCCCTTGATTCCGTCAGCAACTTTTTCGATCTTGGCGATCTTCTGCAAATACTTCTTGCCCTGGGACTGGTAGTAGCTGGCGTGCTTTTTGTCAAGCTTGCTGAGCTTCTTGACCAGGTAGGCGACGTACTTTTTCGGCATATTTAAGTTGTACCAGATGTGGGGGTTGGCGCTGGAATCCAGCTGCATCAAGTCTTCCCCGACCTTGACGGCTTTCTTGCCATTAGAGGCGGCCAGGTTGCCCATCCAGCTGTCATAGCCCATCCCGTTGGCAACGATGATGTCAGCGTCAGCCACCGTCTTGGCCGCATTGGTCGTCGGCTCATAGTCATGGGGGTCAGAGTTGCCGTTGGCGATCAAGGCGGTAGCCTTACCATACTTGCCGACGATGTTTTGCGCGATGTCGGCGTAAATGTTGGTCGAAGTTACAATCTTGATCTGGCTCTTGGAACTTTGTTCATCCTTGGCGCAGCCGGCTAAAAAGAGAGTGGTCAAAAGCAAAATTGGCCAGATAATTAACTGTCTGTGTGTTTTCTTCATGTCTTTTCCTTTCAAGATCTGCAGCTTGCCTGCAAATCATATTAGAATACGGGAAAAATAGCCAAAAGTCAATAAGAATGACGAAAATAATGGTAAAATAAACTACATGAATGATTTTAAGTTTAGCAAAAGAGAAAAGATTTACCTTCTCCTGGCCCTGGCTGTCTTGGTCATGCTCTTCATCTCAAGCTCGATGACCTACCATGAGCAGAAGATGAAGGCCGGTTTTATCCATACCTACCTGGGCTGGCTGGAAGATTTAATCCACCGGCTCAATATCTATTACGGCGGGGTCTGGCACAATGTCAAGACTGACGGGTCAGCTGGCTTCACCCAGTTCGTGGTCCGGAAACTGGCCCACTTTACCAGCTACTTCTTCTATGGCCTTTTTGCCTATTTGGGCTTAAGAAGAGATTTCGTTATCAAATGGACCGGCCCCCTCTTTGTCTGGGCCAGTGCCTTTGCCTTCGCGGCCATGGATGAGTTCCACCAGTTCCTGACCGGGGACCGGACCCCCAGCGTGCATGACGTGATGCTGGATGCCAGCGGGGCCTTGCTGGCCATTGTTTTGGCGGTGATTTTTTATCAAGTCAAGCAGGGCAGGGAGCGAAAAAAGTCGGCCATTTAGGGGCTGAAACCGTTGAATTTCTGCCCTTCCTGAGTTATTATAAAAAAGTTGATTATATTAATTACAGAAAGAAGGATCCTAAATGTCAGGACATTCAAAATGGCACAATATTCAAGGCCGCAAGAATGCGCAAGACGCTAAGAGAGGGAAGGTTTTCCAAAAGCTCTCCCGTGAAATTTACATGGCTGCAAAGAGTGGTGGTCCTGACCCTTCAGGTAATCCAAGCTTGCGTTTGGTCATGGACAAGGCACGGGCTGCCAACATGCCAAAGGACAACATCCAACGGGCCATCAAGAAGGCTGAAGGCAACTCAGACGAACACTACGATGAAGTAACTTACGAAGGTTACGCACCGGGTGGTGTTGCCATCCTTGTTGAAGCCTTGACTGACAACAAGAACCGGACTGCCTCATCCGTACGCCTGGCCTTCACCCGTAACGGCGGCAGCCTTGGTGCTACTGGGTCAGTTGCCTACATGTTCGACCGCAAGGGCTACATTGTAATCGACCGGTCAACTACTGACGCGGATGAAGACCAAATGCTGATGGACGTCATGGAAGCCGGCGGCGACGACCTGCAAACCAGCGACGACGCTTACGAAATCTACACTGACGCCAAGAGCTTCACTGCTGTCCGCGATGCTTTGGAAAAGGCCGGCTACCAGCTGGCAGTTTCTGAACTGACTATGGTGCCGCAAAACACCACTCCAGTTCCAGCAGACAAGAAGGAACAATTCGAAAAGCTGGTTGACGCTTTGGAAGACGACGATGACGTTTCCAACGTTTACACCGCTGCAGCTGACGAAGAAGAATAATTAAGCTGTAAATAAACTATACAAAACGCGACTTTCTGTGGAAAGCCGCGTTTTTTTATGCTCTTTTACGATTTTTTGGAAAAATTTTGCCTTCTCAGAAAAAAATCGCCACTTTTGGCGTACTAGTAAGTGGAGGAGGAAAAAAGAAAGGAGGACCTTGTGGAAGTTGCAGATAAAGCCCGGCAAATGCTGGAAGAAGCAGTTAGGATCCGGGCCAGTGACATCTTTTTCCTGCCGAAAAAGGGCAGCTATAAACTTAGTCTGCGGGCCGGGGATCTGGAGGAAAGGCCGTCCCTGACCCGGGAGGCGGGAAATGAACTGATCAACTGGTTTAAGTACCAAGCTGAAATGGATATTGCCGAACACCGCCGCCCCCAGGTCGGCAGCATGGCTGTCAATTTGGCGGGGCAGGACTACTGGCTCCGACTCTCCAGCGTGGGTGATTACCGGGGGGAGGACTCATTGGTCATCCGGATCATCTATGCTTTGGGGGAGAGCCGGTACTTTTTCCCGGACCAGTTCAGGGACCTGGTGGGCCTTTGCTGGCTGCGGGGGATGATCGTGACCAGCGGGCCGACTGGGTCGGGTAAGACCACGACCATGTATGAACTGGCCAGAAAGCTCAGCCAGACGAAAATGGTGATGACGATTGAAGATCCGGTGGAAGTGTATGAGGAGAGCTTTTTTCAAGCCCAAGTCAATGCCGGGGCCGGGATCAGCTATGCCAGCCTTTTAAAGGCGGCTCTTCGTCACCGGCCGGATGTCTTAATCATCGGTGAAATCCGTGATGAAGAGACGGCCCATTTAGCGGTTGACGCGGCATTAAGCGGCCACCTGGTTTTAGCCACAGTGCATGCCAAAAGTACCTACCAAACCATTTCCCGCTTGGAGAGCCTGGGGGTTAAAAATAATGAACTGGTCAACTGCTTGACGGCGGTTTCCTACCAGCGCCTGCTGCCAGGGGAAAAGGGGCCAGCCTGCCTGCTGGACTTGGCCAGCCGGGAGGACTTGCTGGCGGCTCTGGGGCAATCCGTCAGAGGAAATTTCGCGGCTTGGGAGGAAAACTTAAGCAGGCTGGTGGAGAAAGGAGAGATAAGCGCGGATGTGGCAAGGCAATATAAAGGCGGCTAAGCTGAAGCAGAGTGAGCAGGTGGAGCTCTTGGCCTTTTTGGCCAACTGTTTAAAAAACGGCTTTTCCTTGACCAAGAGCTTGCAGCTCTTGCCCCTGCTTTGGCCCCAGCGGAAAAAGCAGCTGGCCCGGCTGGATGAAAAAATGCGGCAGGGAGAAGAACTGAGTCAGCTTTTGGCGGGCCTGGGCTTTAACAAGACGACGGTGACTCAGCTGGACATGGCACTTAGCCAAGGGCGGCTAGATGAATCCCTGGCCCAGCTGGCCCTTTTGGGGCGGATGAAGAATGAACAGGTCAAGAAGCTGGAGGGGGAACTGTCCTACCCGATCGTTTTGGCAGGGATGATGACCTTGATTTTGATCTTTATGCAGAACTTTTTGTCGGTAGAATTTGCTGGCAGTTCCGCTAAGCAGGGGGACCTGCTCTTGCTGATTTTAGTCTTTTTGCTGGTTTTGGTCATCATGTTAGTCGTTATCGCGGCAGCTTACATGAAGAAGCAGGACTACCAGTCTTTTAAAAAGCTACTGGCCTGGCCGGTTTTCGGGCCAGTGGTGGCCTTGTATGGCCAGTATTTGATCTCTTATGACCTGGGCATGCTTTTGGCCAGCGGCTTTTCCCTGCAGCAGATGTGTGACTTTGCCTGCCGGCAGGCGCCGGGGTCACTGCAAGAAGAAGTGGGCCGGCGGGCAAGAGACGCGATTCTGCGGGGCAAGAAAGTGGAAGAGGTTATCCAGAAGGAGCCATTTTTGAGCCAGGACCTCTTGATGCTGCTGCAGGCGGGCAGTGAACGGGAGGAACTGAGCCGGCAGTGCCTGCTTTTGTCCCGGCTTTTGTTCAACCGCCTGCGCCAGAAGCTGTCCAAGCTAATTGTCAACGTGCAGCCGGTCTGCTTTATCTTGATCGGCCTGTGCATTATTGGAATGTATTTAAAGCTGCTTTTGCCGATTTACGACAGTATGCAGCAGCTTTAGTTTTGCGGAGGAAAAAAGGAAATGAAACATTTAAGACGGTTTTGGCCAAAGCGCCAGCGGGCTTTTACTTTAATTGAAATGGTGATCGTGGTCGCAATTATCGCGACTTTGGTTCTTTTGATCTCGCCAAATTTGCTGGCACAAAAGGACCATGCCGATAAGCGGACTAACGATGCTTTTACCACGACCATTCAGACCCAGGTGGAGCTATATGAAGAAAATACGGGCAAGAAGCCGGCCTCTTTCCAGGAAATGGTGGATGCCCACTACTTGACGCAAAAGCAGGAGGAGCAGGCTGAGGATAAGAAGCTGGCAATCGGTGACTTCGCCAAGGGCGGAGAATGAGGCAGAAGGCCTTCAGCCTGCTGGAGACGGTGATAACCTTGGCTATCGCGGGGATGCTGCTGGGTATCGGGGAGATGAGCTTTCAAGGCTTTGAGGACAAGATCAATTTTGACCGCTTCTGCCGGCAGGCGGCGGGACTCTTTCAAGAGAAAATCAGAAGTGCCGCCATTACGGGAAAAAAGGTCGTGATCTACAACCAAAGCAGCCAGGGCAAGCTGGAAGTCATTCAAGACGGCCGGCATGAGAGCCTCAAGATTCCAGATGGAGTTACGGTTTATACCAACTTTAACAATACATCAGGCTGGACAATCAGCAGCGACGGAACCACCAGCCAGGCCTTCACGCTGAGAATCATAAAAAATGATCAGGGGAAAAAAGAGTATGAGAAAGCATATACCTTTTTGCTGTCGTGGGGGAAGATCAATGAAAAGTAAACAGGAAGGCTTTTTGGCCCTGGAGGCGGTAGTCGCTTTGGCCATCGTCTGTATTGCGCTAACCGCCATGGTGACCTGCCTCAGCGGACTAAAGAAACTAGAGCAAGAGTCAAGCCAGCGGGCCAACCAGGCCCTGGCCTACCGGATGCTGAAGGAGTGCCCGGTCAAGCGGGTCAAGGTCAGGGACCATGAGTATGTCTTGACCGGCAAAGGAGACCTGTATGATGAAACCCAGCAGAAGATTTGCCAGAAGTAAGGCTTTCAGCTTGCTGGAGACCATGGTCGCCCTCTTGGTGACGGTGATTTGCCTGTCTCTTTTGTCCTCTAGCCTTAAGCTTTTTACCCTCTTTGAAAAAGACCGGCACGATCCTAATGAACTGGTCTTCTCTTATGTCCAGTTCGCCAAGTTTTTGAAAAAGGACAGCCAGCGGACCTATATTGATCTGGAGAATTCCAATCCTTTGAAGATCATGTTTATCAAAGAAGAGAAAAAGAAAGACAAGAAGGGGGAAGAAAAGATAGACAAAGCTGGCTACGTTCTGGAAATGGACAATGGCGGAAATAATCTTCGGGTCAGAAGATCCGGATCAGACGGCGGCAACATGACCCTGCTGCCAATCTGGGGAGCAACGTTCGCGGCCAGGGATGGCTTGATGGAGGTCCATATCAATGAAAAGGGGAAAAGGTCAATTTTGTATTTTAAAGTCGACAAGGCACCGGAAAAAGAAAAGGAGGCTGAGAAAAAGACTGAAGATCAGAAAACAGACCAGGCTAAACCAGCAAAGGGGGAGCGCCCTGCTGACCAGCGTGCTGCTGCTAGCCACGACAATTTTGCTGATTGACAGTTACCTGGATGCTTATCAGCATGTTATTAAGATCAACCAGCTGCTGGCAAATTATCTCTGGGGCGGGTGAAATTTCTTGCACCCTTCCTTGTAAATCATTAGAATTGGTATGTATTGCAAAGAAGGGTGGACTAAGTCATGAATAGAATTGAAGAACTGTTTGGGCAGACTCTGGAAGCAGTCGAATGCCTGCAAGAAGCCTTGAACGTGCCCCTGGCTGATGCCTTGGTGGAAACTTTTGACAACCTAGAAAGCGGGGAAATCCGCGTGGAAATGGGAGCCCCGGACCAAAAGACGGTGGCTGAGCTTGAAGAACGCTACGCGGCTTTAGACTACAAGAACTGGTCCAAGGCCCAGAAAGAACAGGTCTATGGCCTCCTAGTCCTTAAGGCCGTCAACGATGACGGCCGGGATGCCAACCAGATGCCGACTCCGCCGCTTTTAGCCACGGTCTTGACCCTATTTATGGACAAGCTCCTGCCTAAGAGAAAGCAAGTCCTGCTGGACCCGGCAGTGGGCAGCGGCAACCTGCTCTTTTCTGTTGACCAGCAGCTGGCTGCCCAGAATCATTCAGAAGACCGCTTTGACCTGTTTGGCCTGGATAATGATGAAGAAATGCTCAACTTGGCCGACGTGGCCGCCCACTTGGCGGGGTTAAAGGCCGACTTCTACTGCCAGGATGCCCTGACCGGCTGGCCTGTCAAGCCAGACGTAGTGGTCAGCGACCTGCCGATCGGCTTTTACGCTAACGACGACAATGCCAAGAACTTTGACCTCCGGACCAAGGAGGGGCACGCCTACGCGCACGTCCTCTTCGTTGAGCAGATCGTCAAGAACCTGGCTGAAGACGGCTTTGCCTTCCTTTTGGTCCCGCAGAACATGCTGACTGGTACGGTTGGGGCTGACTTTATGCCCTGGCTGGCCAGCAAGGTCTACCTGCAGGCGATCGTGCAATTGCCGAGCAGCTTATTCCAAAGCAAGATAAGTCAAAAAAGTATCCTTATCTTCCAAAACCACGGCCAAAGCAAGCCGCCGAAGGAAGTTTTGCTCACAAAGCTTGAAAATCTGAAGAAGGAAGAATCTTTGGTAGCCCTTAATATTAAACTGAACGAGTGGTATACTAAGAAAGATAATTAAGTTTGTGAAGTGAGTAAAAGGGGTTTTTTAATAATGGATAAGATTTTAGCAATCAACTCTGGTTCATCTTCATTTAAGTATAAGCTGTTCTCATTAGCTGATGAGAGTGTCTTAGCTTCCGGGCTGGGCGACCGTATAGGTATCGATGGTTCAACCTTTTCAATGAAGTTGGCTGATGGGACCAAGCATGAAGCCGAAGTTGACTTGCCAAACCAGGAAGTAGCCGTGCAAACCCTGCTTGACTGGCTGAAAGAATATGGCGTTATTGCGGACGTCAAGGAAATTGTCGGCGTTGGCCACCGGATCGTGAACGGCGGGGAATTGTTCCCAGACTCAGCAATCATCGACAAGGACAACATCCACAAGGTTTTTGACTTGACTAACTACGCTCCTCTGCACAACCCGGCAGAAGGCCACGGCATTCAAGCCTTCATGAACATCCTGCCGGACGTGCCGCAAGTCGGCGTCTTTGACACTTCCTTCCACCAGTCAATGGATGAAGTACACTACATCTACTCCTTGCCATACGAATATTACGAGAAGTATAAGGCCCGCAAGTACGGCGCCCACGGCACTTCTGTCCGCTACGTTTCCGGCAAGGCGGCTGAATTGCTGGGCAAGGACCTCAAGGACCTTAAGCTGGTTGTCTGCCACCTGGGTTCAGGCGCTTCAGTTACTGCGGTTAAGGATGGCAAGTGCTACGACACTTCCATGGGCTTCTCACCTTTGGCTGGGGTAACCATGGGGACCCGGTCAGGTGACGTTGACCCGTCAGTTCTGCAGTACATCATGAAGAAGGAAGGCATCACTGACTTCAATGAAATGATCGACATTTTGAACCACAAGTCAGGCCTTTTGGGCCTCTCCGGTATCTCCAGCGACATGCGGGACATCAGAAACAGTGATGACAAGCGCGCCAAGCTGGCTGATGCTGTCTTCATCAACCGGGTAGTCCGCTACGTTGGCTCTTACATTGCTGAAATGGGTGGGGCAGACGCGGTTGTCTTCACTGCCGGGATCGGCGAACACGATGATGAAGTTCGTGAAGGGGTCATGAAGTCACTGTCCTTCATGGGCGTTGACTTTGACGACGCAGCTAACAAGGCTGCTAATGAAGGCTTCATCACCAAGGAAGATTCCAAGCTGGCTGGTTTGATTATTCCAACTGACGAAGAATTGATGATCGAACGTGACGTTGTCCGTTTGGCCAAGCTTAAGTAAAAGTTTTTAAGCAGAATATTTGAGGATATGGTCATTTTTTGCTAAAATGATCATGTTCTCTATTTTGGGGATGTTTTGGGATTCGACAGGCGCAGACCCGCGCTGGTTGCGATTCGTAGGTTACGTCTACGTTAAAACGTTAAACAGTTTAAATTAACTGCAAACGAAAACTCATACGCTGTAGCTGCTTAGTTCAGCCCAGCTGCCAATAGACTGCCTGCCCGTGGCGGTCTTGCGGTATCAACCTTACGGGATACGCTTGCTTATCACACCTGAATAAGCGAGAAGAGACTAACAGGTTAGCCGTGGCTGTTTGGCCCTGTCATATGGCGTTTTGCCGCGGTGAAGTTTAAATAATATGACTATGATCGTAGAGACCAGTGACGGGATGCGTTTGGACAGGGGTTCAATTCCCCTCATCTCCATCTGTCTAAAGAAGGCGCGTGTGATTGATGCACGCGTCTTTTTTGTGGAATTTTTATGGTTCAGTATAAAAACTTGTGTAAATGACTGAGAGACTTAGGAAGCTTTCCGCGATAGTTCCATTAACCGCAGGAAGAAGTATTCATCATCTGGATACCCATACCCTTTACGTCTCTCGGTCTTGATCTTATTGTTAATACCCTCAAGTTTGCCAGTTGATATCCCGTATTTGGCAAACGTGTATATCCCTCTCAAATGGCGGTATAAGAGACGCGCAAACCAAATAAAGTGACTATTTTTAGTTGCCTTACAGATATCTATGATCTCTTCTAGTCTGACGCACATTTCTACTTCGTCATGTGAGTTGTATGCTTGATCTAGCAGGTCTTTAACGAGATCTATTGTGAAGAAGAGCTTGTTTTCTTCCAATAGCTCGTCATACCAGACTTCATTACCACCATGAGCCTTTATTTCCGGTGTATTGAATATTTCACCAGCAGTAGACACTAGCTTGTCTTTGCGGGCGTCCTCGTCCTTCTGGACTAATGTGGATCTTTTAGACATCAAGATGTAACGTGAATTCTTAAGCAACTTAGCAGCTTCTGGAGAGCCTTCCTCAGCCAGCCGTCTTTGTTCATCTTTTCGGATCTCTGAAACCACTTTATCGTTGAAATTCTTGATAATGTGGAAGCGATCATAGACGATGTCTAGCTTGGGGTAGCGCCCTTTAAAAGCTTCTTCGAAGTCTGAATTCATGTCGCAAGCCACCGCCTCAACTTTTGACATCCACTCATCGCCAACATGATCCATAAACTCGAAAACAACGGCTTTCTTCTTGCCATGGGCTAAGTAGAGAATATACCCTGTTTCCCAGTCTATGATGATTGCGGTGGCGTACTTATGGCCATCGTGGAGCTTAAACTCATCAATGGCTAAGTATTTTGCCTGCCTTTCAGGTTTTATGAGTGTCTTGCCATCAGTTGTAAATTTAGACAGCAGAAGAGACTTGTGAATTGACTTTACAGTCATCTTGTCCAAGCCAGTAAGCCAAGCCACTGCCTTTAGAGTAAGGCCATAGCTTAACAGTTTCTCAGTGTATTCTTTTAAAGGTTTGGTGATGCGATAACCATCAGCTTTAAAAGGGATAGACTGGCTTCTAGTGTTGAATTGGCAATCAATGTTAAGACAACGAAAACGTGCATAGGACACTCTGATATTGGTGTGTATTCCACCAATAGCGACGTGCTTAAGAGTAGATTTTAAAGACCCATTTTTAACTAGCTTTCTTGAGCAATTAGGACAGAAAGTATCACCACACTCATCTAGCTTTCCTACAAAGGTTAATCCATCTTCATTTTGAATTGGCTCGCCAACTTGAATAAAGTCGGAAAGACCTGATTTAAAGAATAAGACACCTTTGTTAGGCATAACATCTTGAGTAGCAACTGACAGTTCTGTATAATTCATAGTAAGAAGGGCCCCTGTGTTTTTGTCGTTATTAACATTGTAAGGGACAACCCTTCTTTTTTTGTTGCCTATTTTCTATTTACACAAGAATTTATACTGAACCATTTTTATCTTCCAAAATGAAAGAATTCTCCAATATATGCAATGATAAGCTGGAAAGAGCGGTATAGTATAAGAGATAAGTGTTTATAAGGTGTAACTAAAGGGGGAGAAATGAAAATGATTTTCCGAAGATGGCCACTGGAATAAAATAACAAATGCAATAAATCGCAAAGGAATCAAGAGTATAATTAAAAGAATAGAAGCTATTGTTTTGACTGTAAGTACACTTTTTAGTGCGGGAGGTCAACTATGAAACTCAAAGAATTTTTGCTAGGAGCTTATAGCTGCCAAAAAGTCAATGACAAGAGCAGGACCAAGCTCAAGGTCGACCTTTTCCCAGGCCTGCTGCCAACAGCACTTTTTGCCTGGGCGGTTTACAAATTCTTGACTAGCGGCGATGATTAAAAGCAAACTTTTTTCTTGTAGAAATTAAGTGAAAAACTATATAATTTAGTCAATTAGCCCCAAACTTGTGAGTTAAGTTTCAAGTCTTTTTCACAGAATGATTGGCGGCTTTTGATACTTTTTTGCTACGATTATAATATAGTGCGGATTGCACAATTTTTCGGTAAGGGGTTAAAACATGAAGATCTTAATGGTAGAAGATGACAAGTCAGTTTCACAAATGATGGAATTGTTCTTCAAGAAGGAAGGCTGGGAACAAGTTTCCGCCTACGACGGTGAAGAAGCAGTCGAAATTTTCCAAACTCACCCGCGGGACTTTGACATCATCACTTTGGACTTGAACCTGCCAAAGAAGGACGGGATTCAAGTGGCCAAGGAAATCCGCCGGATTTCTGAAACTGTGCCGATTATTATGGTGACGGCCCGCGACAGCGAATCTGACCAGGTTCTCGGCCTGGGTGTCGGGGCTGATGACTACGTAACCAAGCCATTCAGCCCGATGGCCTTGATCGCCAGAATCAAGGCCCTGCACCGGCGGGTAATGCTGGAAGGGCAGCCAAGAAACCTGCCGAAGAACATCCCAAGCAACGACTTCGACTTGGAAACCAACCACATCCGGATCTCCAAGAGCCGGCGGGAAGTCTACTTTGACGAAAACCGGGTTGAAGGCTTGACGCCAAAGGAATTCGACCTGCTCTACACCATGGCCCAGAAGCCAAAGCAGGTCTTCTCCCGGGAACAGCTCCTGGAACTTGTCTGGGGCTATGAATACTTCGGTGAAGAAAGAACTGTTGACGCTCACATCAAGAAGCTGCGCCAGAAGCTGGAAAAGTCCGGCCCGCAGATTATTCAAACCGTCTGGGGCGTGGGCTACAAGTTTGACGATTCACAGGTTAACGCATGAAACTGATTTATCAGCATATTCTGAGTTTTTTGATAGTCATTTTAACCTCGGTCATGATCATTGGCTTTTCAACAATCAACTACCAGAAGGAACAGGCCTATCAAAGCAACTATACGCGCTTGGAAAGTTATGCCGAGAATCTTTCAACCCTGCAGCTGTATTCTAAAAAGACGCAGAGCAAGAATTCACCGCCGGTTTTTTCTGCGGATTTCCTGCAGAAGTTTTCCTTCGTCATGCGGGATGAAAATCTTAAACTGTTTTTGATGGACAAGAACTTTAAGACGACTTATCCCCTTGGCGGCTACGACATCTTGAAGAAGTCAGCCAAATCGATGCTGAAAAAGGGGAAGGTGGTCCAGATCAAGGACGACCACAGCAGCGAGCAGCGGGACCTTGCCCCGAAAGTCCAGGGCCGGGTAAAGCACTATGGCTTAAGAAAGCGGAGCAACCGCCTTTTTGCCGCTGAAAGCTATACCTGGGTCGTGGTTCCCCAGGTCCAAGGATCCGGGTCAAATAAGAAGGTCGTCGGGGCCATCATGATCGGTTCCCGGGTCAAGGATGTCCTGCAGACCGTGAGTCAAGCCAAGGCAAACCTGGCCAGAGCCCTGGTGATCACCTTCGCGGTCAGCTTGATCTTGAGCTTTATTCTGGCCTACTACCAAACTGGCCGGATTAAGAAGCTCTCCCTGGCTGCCCGCAAGGTTGCTGACGGTGACCTGGACGTCCAGGTTGACCACCGCCATGCCGATGAAATCGACGACCTGGCCGAAAACTTCAATGAAATGGTCCGGTCTCTGAAGGCCTCAAATGAAAAAGTCAAGGCCCAGGAAGAGCGGCGGGACCAGTTCATGCAAGATGTGGCCCACGAAATGCGGACGCCTCTAACGACGATTAATGGCCTTTTGGAAGGGATGAAGTATGATGCCATCCCAGAAGAATCAATTCCAGAGTCCATTGACCTCATGAGCCGGGAAACCAAGCGCTTGATCCGCCTGGTCAACGAAAACCTGGACTACGAAAAGATCAGAAGCGGGAAGATCCAGATGATGAAGTCCCAGTTCAATGCCCGGACGATCATGAACGACGTTCAGCAGCAGCTGACTCAGAACGCGGCTAAGAACGGAGACAAGATTATCCTTGACGCTCCGGAAGATTTGCCGGTTTATGCTGACCAGGACCGCTTCAAGCAGATGCTGGTCAACTTGACCCAGAACGCCATCCAGTTTACCAATAACGGGACGATTACGCTCAGGGGCCGGCGCTTACAGCATGGGGCGACCTTCAGCGTCCAGGATACCGGGATCGGGATGACCCAGGAGCAGAGCAAGTATATCTTCGAACGCTTCTACAAGGCTGACCCGGCCCGGGCCCGCTACGGCGGTACCGGTGAATCCGGCCTGGGCTTGTCGATTGTCCTCTCTTTGGTCCGCCAGCACGGCGGGGAAATCAAGGTTATTTCCAAGCCGCATGAAGGCTCAACCTTCATGATAACCCTCTTTGACCAGGGGCATGAGAAGCACTATAACAAGAAGGACAAGAAAGAGTCCAAAGATAAAGAATAGCGACTAAAAAAGCTTACCGGCTGCTGCCGGTAAGCTTTTTTGCTTCTTCTATTTAGTTTTCTTGCTGCTGGCTTTACTTGAGCTGGAACTTGCATTAGAGCTGGATGAACTTGAAGTCATTCTCTCATTCATGGAGCTGGATGAGGACAGGACGCTTTCCGGGATCTGGGTGATCTCGCTTTGCCGCTTGGACAGCTGGCTGGCATCGGTCTTGTAAAGCTTGCTGGTGTCGCCCTTTTGGCTGATGAGGGCGGTTGACTGCTTGCCTAACTGCTCAATCAGGTCCATCATCTGCTGGTAGTTGGTGCTGTAGTTGTAATCGCTCGGGATGACCGGGCTGAAGCCCTTTGGCGTGTAATAGCGGAGCAGGTTCTTATTGTTGAGGGTGTCTGAGTAGGCCAGGGAGTTTTTGCCATAAGCAGCCAGCTTCTTGACTTCGGCTTTTTGCTTTTTGGTCAGCTTGGTCAAAAGTTTGCCGCTGGCGTCATAGAGATTGCCCTTGCTGGTCTTGCCCCCGATCAAGACGTATTTTGGACTGATTACCGTCCCATTTCTGAAGACGACAATTTGCTTGTGCTTAGCTGACAGCATGTCCGTGCCGAACTGGACATATTGCTTGCTGGAGATGCCCAGCAGGTGGAGGATGGTCGGCAAGACGTCGATTTCACCAGCCAGGGTTGACTTGATCCCGCCCTTTAAATTGGAAGCGTGGATCATGAAAGGTACCTTTTGCATCTGGGCGGTGTTGTAGCTGGACCAGTCATTCGGCTCCTTGCCGATCAAAGGCGCCAGGGTGGTGTACTCTTCATTGCTCAAGCCGTAGTGGTCCCCGTAAATGATGATCATCGACTTCTCATAGAGACCGGATTTTTTCAAGTAAGTGAAAAATTCCTTCAAGGCCTGGTCCAGGTAGTGGGCGGTCAAAAAGTAATTATTAATCGTCACGTCACTGGTTGAGCTGGTCTTGAAGTTTGGATCCTGGTCAGCCGTGGCCAGTTCAAAAGGCGTGTGGTTGGTGACTGTGATGAACTTGGCATAGAAGGGCTGCTGCATTCTTTCCAGGTACTTGACGCTTTCGGCAAAAAAGAGCTTGTCCTTAAGCCCGTAGCCGGAGCTGTCCCCGCTTTCCTGACTGAAGTAGTTCTTGTCAAAGAAGTAGTTGTAGCCCATATTCTTGTAAACGTCATTCCGGTTCCAGAAGCTGCCGACATTGCCGTGGAAGACGGCAGAGGTGTAGTTGCTGTTTGCCCGCAAGATTTGCGGGGCAGCCTGGAAGGTGTTGCTGGAGCCTAATGAAGTGAAGAGTGACCCGTCAGAGATCCCGTAGGTGCTGGTTTCCAGCATATTTTCCGCGTCACTGGTTCTCCCCAGGCCAACCTGGTGGTAGAAGTTGCTGTAAGACAGGGTGTGCTTGTTTTTGTAGAAGGAATTAAGGAAGGGAGTAACCTCCTTGCCGTTGACCTTCATCCCGATCAAAAACTGCTGGAAGCTCTCCAGGTGGATGATGATCACGTTTTCCCCTTTTTCCGCCCCGAAGTATTCGGAATTAGCTGGGGCGTAATTCTGCTGGGTAAAGTTGATGATCTTGTTCAATTCACTGGTCGAAGCATTCTTGGTTACGGTCGAGCTGGATTCGTTCTTAATAGCGTCATAAACCGTGAAGGTGTCAATGCCCAGGTACTTGACCACGTAAGTCCGGTCAAAAGTGTTCTTGAGCAGGCGGGGCCGGTTGCATTCAGCCACCATCATGTTGAGGCCCAAAACGAAGAAGCCGAAGGACGTAATGGCAAAAGTCCTGGAAAAGCCGTATGACCGCTGGTCGATCTTGATTACTTTTACCGCCAGCAGGATGACGATGACGATCAGATCCAGCCAGATAAAAATGTCGCTAGGCGCTAAAAGGGCCGCGCTGGACTTGCCCAGACCCTGGGAAACCTTGCTGAGGTTGGCCATGGTCTTGACGGTAATGAAGTCGGTGAACTGCCGGTAGTAAAGGACGTTGGCAAATAAAAGCGCCGTGTTGGCGAAATCGAGGGCCAGCATGGCAATGTAGGAGGCCAGAGGCTTGGAAAAGTAAAAGCCCAGGCTGATCAAAATGATGCTCATGCCCAGGGGGCTGAACCACATGATGATGTGCTGGAGGGGATTGGCCAGGCCTAGATTTAAGTCGCAGTAGGCGACAAAGAGGTATTTCAGCCAGTAGCAGATGACCAGGAGGGCCAAAAAGCCAGTCCGGCTTTGAAATTTGCCGAGAAATTTGCTGTGTTTCAATGTCTTTCTCCTTTTATTACTGTCTTAATTTTAAAGGTTGTGGCAAAAATAGACAAATATTTCCCCAGAGTTATTGCTTTCTTAAAATTCTTCCCCCAAAAAAGCTTGTATAATGTAAGCAGACCTTAGTAGATTGGACCAAGCGAGCATGTTGTTTTTAGCACCTTTATACAATTATTTAGCCAGCCAGTACGCCACCCGGATCAATCACTTTGCCTTGATCAAGTTAACCTTGCAGGGCCTGGACAAGACAATTTTTTACTTCCTGCTCTTCGCCCTGGTCCGGGTCATCTGGCTTTTGGCTGTCCGTAAAAGACGCGGGCTCTGGTCAGAATTCGGCCTCTGGCTCTTCGCCTTTTACTTTCTCCTGGTGCTGATGCTAACGACCTTCAGGTCATCCTACTTCCCTTGGGAACTGAATTTCCATTGGACGCGTCCGCTCAGCAATATCAACCTGGTCTTCATGAAGAATACCTGGAAATTAGTCTATGCCCAGAGCAAGGTCGACTTTTACTATAACTCTATGGGCAATATTTTAGCCTTCATGCCCTTCGGGGCCCTGCTGCCCAATCTGCTGCAAGTCAAGCGTTGCTTTGGCCGGGTCTTTTTCCTGGGGGTCTTGTCATCGGTGACGATCGAGATCCTGCAGTTTTTGCTCATGACAGGGGTCAGCGACATTGACGACGTCTTCTTCAATGCCTGCGGGGTCCTGCTGGGCTACGGGCTCTACTTTTTGCTAGGTCAAATTTGTGTAAAAAATCCCAATAAAGACTAGCAATGAAAGGGCAACAATGATATTATTATCTTGTGAATGATTTATTTAACATTTTCTAGTGAGGAAGCATAAATCAATGAATAGTGTAGTAAGTTTTGACAGTAGTAAATTGACTCCTTTTGTTCACGAAAACGAACTGAAGGAAATGCAAGCAATGGTTAACGCCGCTGACAAGGAATTGCGCGAAGGCACTGGTGCCGGCAAAGACTTCCGCGGCTGGCTGGACCTGCCAGTTGACTATGACAAGGATGAATTCGCCCGCATCAAGAAGGCAGCCAAGAAGATCCAAAGCGACTCTGACGTTTTGATCGGGATCGGGATCGGCGGCTCATACTTGGGTGCCCAAGCAGCCATTGAATTCTTGAACTCATCATTCTACATGGCTGAAAAGAGCGATTATCCTAAGGTTGTCTTCTGCGGTAACAGTCTGTCAGGCACTTACTTGTCAGACTTGATCAACTGGCTGGGCGACAAGGACTTCTCCTTGAACATCATCTCCAAGTCCGGTACCACCACTGAACCTTCAGTTGCCTTCCGGGTTTTGAAGGCCAAGTTGATTGAAAAGTACGGCAAGGAAGAAGCAGCCAAGCGTATTTACGCAACCACTGACCGCCAAAAGGGTGCCTTGAAGACCGAAGCTGACGCTGAAGGCTACGAAGAATTCGTAGTTCCAGATGACGTCGGCGGCCGTTTCAGCGTGTTGTCAGCTGTTGGCCTTTTGCCAATCGCTGCTGCCGGCTGCGACATCGACGCCTTGATGCAAGGTGCCGCTGACGCCCGGGCTGCTTACACTGACCCTGACGTAAGCAAGGACTCACCTTACCAATACGCTGCCTTGAGAAACATCCTTTACCGCAAGGGCTACACCACTGAACTTTTGGAAAACTACGAACCAAGCATCAGAATGTTTGGTGAATGGTGGAAGCAATTGATGGGTGAATCAGAAGGCAAGGACCAAAAGGGCATCTACCCGTCAAGTGCTAACTTCACCACTGACCTGCACTCACTTGGCCAATACATCCAAGAAGGCCGCCGGAACTTGATGGAAACTGTTGTCCGCGTTGCTAGCCCACGGGCTGACGTAGAAATTCCAAACGACGAAAGCAACCTTGACCAACTGAACTTCCTGGCCGGCAAGAACATGAACTATGTCAACGACCGGGCTTACGAAGGCGTTGTTTTGGCCCACACTGACGGCGGGGTTCCAGTTATGACTGTCAACATCGCTGACCAAAGCGAACACACTTTGGGCTACTTGATCTACTGGTTCGAACTGTCAGTTGCTATCTCCGGCTACTTGAACGGGATCAACCCATTCAACCAGCCAGGGGTTGAAGCTTACAAGCGCAACATGTTCGGTCTTTTGAACAAGCCGGGCTACGAAGACTTGCACGACGAACTGGCAAGCCGCCTGTAATCTTTCGTAAATGAAACTAAGAAGAGCAAGATCCGCGGATCTTGCTCTTTTTTGTTCAATTTGATATTTTTTGGGCCAAAGATGATAAAAAATACATTAAGTGCTGCAATTTAAGGGGAGCAAAGAGAGTATTGCCTATGTTACCGCTTTAGTAAGAGGGGGTAAAGGAAGATGCCATCAAGAAAAATTGCCTTGACCGGACTTGCTTTAGCTGCTTTAACGTTAACAGCCTGCAGCAAGCAGGAGAGCAGTCAAAAGGAGCAGGATTTGAACTGGTCAGTCGGCGGGGAAATCATCACGATGGACCCGTCCAAGGCCACGGACGTGGTCAGCTTCAGCCAGATGATCAATTCAATGGAAGGGCTCTACAGAAACAGCAAGGACGGGCAAAGTCCGGGCCTGGCCACTAGCGCCCAGGTTTCCAAGGACGGGCTGATTTATACTTTCAACTTGCGCAAGTCCAAGTGGAATGATGGCACGCTCGTAACTGCCCAAGACTTTGTCTACTCCTGGCGGCGGACCGTCAATCCCAAGACTGAGGCCGAGTACTAGTATCTTTTTTCCGGGATCAAGAACGCCGATGCCATCCAAAACGGCAAAAAGCCGGTTTCCAGCCTGGGGATCAAGGCCGAGGGCAAGTATAAGCTGGTCGTCACTTTAGAGAAGCGGATGGCCTATTTTAAGGACCTAATGGCCTTCCCAGTCTTTTTCCCGCAGGAGGAAAAAGACGTCAAGAAATACGGGGACAAGCAGAGCGTCAAGCTTGACCAGATCAGCTTCACGGTCAACAAGACGGCGACTATCGCCTACAACCTCTACCAGTCAAACAAAATAGATGCCCTGGGCCTGGACTCCAATTTGACCAAGCAGTTCAAGGGCAAGAAGAACTACTATAGCCTCTCCAACGGGGGACCTACTATCTGGAACTTAACGAAAAGAACCCGAACCTGGCCAACAGCAACATCCGCAAGGCCATCTCCCTGGCCATCAACCGGGAGAACCTGATCCGGATTTTAGGCGGCAACAACCAGGTGGCCAATACTTACACAGCCAAGCAAGGCCAAGGAGTACTGGCAAAAGGGCCTGAGTGAACTCGGCAAGTCCAGCTTGATCTTGAAGCTGCGGACCAGTGACAGCGACGGGGGTAAGAAGACCGGCGAGGCCCTGCAGAGCATGCTGGAAACCCAGCTGCCAGGGCTGAAATTGACGGTCACCAGTGTTCCCTTCAAGACCCGCCTGGCCCGGCGGGAAAACTGCGAGTTCCAGATCTGCGGGTCAGACTGGATCGCTGACTTCGCTGACCCGATTTCCTTCCTGGAACTTCTGACCAGCAAGAACAGTTCCAACTATGGCTCCTGGAAAAACAGCCAGTATGACAAGCTGATTGCTGCTTCCAAGAACACCAATAACCAGGAAAAGCGGCTCAAGGATATGAGTGAGGCGGAAAGCATCCTGCTTGACGATACCGGGGTCATCCCGCTTTACTATGAGGACGATGCCTGGCTGATCCGGTCAAATGCCAAGGGCTGGATCTGCAAGCGGAGCGAGTGGAACTTTAAGGAAGCCTATGTGACTAAGTAATGTGATTTGAAAAGAAGAAAAAAGGCAAGCTCCAGAGGAGCTTGCCTTTCGGTATTATTGCGATGTCCGGGCTCGAACCGGAACATTATGGATTCAGAGTCCACTGCCTTACCAATTTGGCTACATCGCAGTAAATCACCCGTACGAGAATTGAACTCATGACTCCACCTTGAGAGGGTAGCGTCTTAACCACTTGACCAACGGGTGAAGTTTGTGTTCGAATTACCGACATTCATTATTATGCTTTCTTTGCAAGAAAAAGTCAAGGCTCTCGGCAAAAAAAGTCTAAAATTTTTTCAGGCTAGCTTGGAAAGGCTGAAAACTGCCGTATAATATAGCTAATTGCCCGTACGGGCCTTTTAGAAAGGAGTCACCGCTTGCTTAATTTTCCTAAAACCCAGCTGCTGATTGAAAGCATGGTTTCTGAAAGAATTGTTCCTGGAGTCAACTACGCACTCTTAAAAGGTGACCAGGTCTTTGCCTCGACTTTGGGCTTTGCCAGCATTTATCCGGCTAAAAGCCAGCTGAGCCCTTTTGCCTACTATGACTTGGCCAGCTGCAGCAAGGTTTTGGCCACGACGGCTGCTTTCTTGCAGCTGAGGGAAGAGGGAAAGGTCGACTTTGCTGACCCCTTGCAAAAATACGTGCCGGAATTTAAGGACGGCCGGGTCCGCCTAAGCCACCTTTTGACCCACACATCTGGCATCCGGGGCTGGATCGAAAACCGGAATGCCTTGTCCGGCCCGGAATTAATGAGGGCGATCGTGGGCTTGCCAGTGACCAGCGAGTTTAACCGGGTGGTCCGCTATGCAGACACCAACTTCGTCCTTTTAGGCCTGGTTTTAGAGCGGATCACGGGCAAAGCAGTCCAGGACCTGGCCAGCGAGCGGATCTTCCAGCCAGCTGGCTTGACTGAAACGACTTTTGCTCCGCCAAAAGAGGAGTGCGTGCCAACGGAACTAGTTGACGGCCAGGTCATTCAAGGCTTCGTTCATGACCCCAAGGGCCAGCAATTAGGCCGGCGGTGCGGGTCAGCTGGCCTGTTTAGTACCGTCAGCGACCTGGTCAAAATGGGCCAGGGCTATATGGGGGTCAGTGACATTTTGCCATTAAAGAAAGAAACAATCCAAGATCTCTACCAGGTCAAGACTCCGGCGGGTTTAAAAGCCCGGTCCTGGGGCTGGAACCTGGTCTTTGACCCTAAGGAAAACTATCCCATCATCTACCACACCGGTTTTACCGGCACTTTGGTCTTGTTTGACCAGGTCAAGCAGTCCGGCTTGATTCTTTTGACCAACCGGGTTCACCCTTCTCGGCACAATCAGATCTTTTTGACTATGCGCAGCCGGATCATCAACGCTTTTTTGCAGGAAAACCGCTAGCTAGAAAGAGGAGCAAAATCACATGAAATTAAGCAATAAGCAAAAGGGCTGGCTGCTTTTAGCCGTCTACGGCCTGGTCATCATCATCCTGGGCCGTTTTAACAGCCGGATGTCGCCTTATTATGCCATCACCGCTATCACGGCATTTGCCGTGGCCCTAATCGAGGGCCTGCTTTTTGCCTTTAGCAAGAACGCGACATACAAGGCGGTTGCCTTTTTTGCCGGCTTGGTTGCCTTGATCAACGTAGTCGCCGTCTTAACTACGGCAATTTAAAAAATCCCGCGGCTGACCGCGGGATTTTTATTTACTCTTTTACTTACTTGCTTTGCGTATGCTAGTTGATTCTTCTCTTCAAGACGCCCTTGTCGGCAAAGACCTGCCGCAGGTGCAGCATGGCCGTGTAGGTTGAGAGAATGTAGATCTTGTCAGTCGGCGCCTTTGCAAAAGCGGCCAACAGCTGGTCAAAGTCGCTTTCAATGATCATCTTGTCCGGGTCAAAACCGGCAACTTCCAGGCGGAAGGCCATGTCCTTGTGCCGCTCGCCGCCGACGATGACCTGGTCGATCTTGTCCCGGTCCAGGCTTTCAAAGTTCCCGTCCCAGATCCAGCTGGTGTCGATGCCGTCAGCGTGGTGGGCGTTTAAGAGGGCAGCCAGGCTGTAGTGGTTCTTTTCCGTGTCCAGGAGGCTGAGGACTTCGTTTAAGCCAACCGGGTTCTTGACCAAGATGATGTTGATCTGCTTGCCCTGGTAGTGAATCAGTTCCTGGCGACCGAAGATCCGCTTGTTTTTGGCAAAAGCCGCCGCGATTTCATTGGCGGAAACGCCGAATTCTCTGGCGCAGGCAAAGGCGGCCAGGGCATTGTAGATATTGTAGGTGCCGCCGATGTTGATGGCGAATTCCTTGCCTTCAATGGTAAACTTGATCCGGCTCGGGGTCTGCTCGCTGATTTCTTCCAGCTTGTAGGTCAAATCCGGCCGCTTGTAGCCGCAGTTCGGGCAGAAGAAGTCACCCAGGTTGGCATAGGAAATTGCGTGGTAGTGCAGGATATGCTCGCACTTAGGGCAGAGTACCCCGTCAGTGTTGACGTCAGCCTTGAAGTCATTTTGCGGTTTGTCCTGGTCAGTTTCAAAGCCAAAAAAGACTTTTGGATTCGGCAGGTCGACTGAAGAGAAGATGCTGGCGTCCCCGTTAGCGATGATGGTTGCATCTGGCGCCAGCTTGATGCCGGCGACGATCTTTTCATAGGTCGTGTAGATCTCCCCGTAGCGGTCCATCTGGTCTCTGAAAATGTTGGTCAGAACAAAGGCCTTGGGGTGGACCAACTGGGTTACGGCCTTGACGTTGGCTTCATCGACTTCCAAAACGGCCAGTTTCCGGCTGCTTTTTTTCTGGCCATGAGCCAAAAAGGCAGTTACGATCCCCTGGGCCATGTTGGACCCGGATGGGTTGGTCAAAATATCGCCGTATTTTTCTTTCAAGGTCTGGGTGATGAGGGCCGTGGTCATGGTCTTGCCGTTGGTCCCCGTAACGATAATGGTCTCGTAGTCCTTGCCCAGTTGCTCAAGGACATCTGGGTCAAGCTTCATGGCTAGCTTGCCGGGAAAGCTGGTCCCGCCCTTTAAGACATTGTGCAGGAACCAGTAAGAGGACTTGCCGGCAAAAGTTGCGATGTTGGATTTAAAACTCATGATTAACTTCCTATTCTGCATTAAAACTATGATAAATCTTACCATAAGACGGAAAGTTTAGCGGCTAAAATGCGTAGCTTTTAAACTTTTGCAAAATACACTATACTTATTTGAGCGAGATTAATACAAAGGTGGAGAATATGGCACAGTTTTTTTTCGAATACGGAGCGATGGGCAGCGGCAAGACGATTGAAATCTTGAAGGTTGCCCACAACTACGAGATTCAAGGACGCAAGGTGGCTTTATTGACTAGCAGCGTTGACACCCGGTCCGGCCGCGGCGTGGTGGCTTCCCGGATCGGGCTCAGCCGCAGCGCCCAGCCGATTGAGCCGGACCTGGACCTCTTTGACTATATCACGGCTTTGAACCAGCAAGAGCAGGAGTCTGACGGCCACCCCTTAGCGGCGGTCTTGATCGATGAGGCCCAGTTCTTAAAAAAGGCCCAGGTCATCCAGTGTGCCCGGGTCGTGGACGACTTGCACATTCCGGTGATGGCCTTTGGCCTGAAGAATGATTTTCAGAACCATCTTTTTGAAGGCAGTGAGTATCTTTTGCTTTATGCTGATAAAATAGAAGAGATGAAGACAATTTGCCACTTTTGCGGGCACAAGGCAACCATGGCCCTGCGCTACAAGGACGGTTTGCCCGTCTATGAGGGTGAGCAGGTGCAGATTGGCGGCGACGAGGCTTACTACCCGGTCTGCCGCTTCCACTATTTCCACCCCGATCAGGCAAGAGACTAGTTTTTATTGGAAGGATTGATTAAATGGATAATGTAATGGCACAGCTGGAAAGCTTGGAAGTGCGCTATGAAGAAATTCAGGAAATGATGGCCGACCCGGAAGTCATCGCTGATACCAAGCGCTACATGGAAATTACCAAGGAAGAAGCTGACATGCGGGAAGTCGTGCAGAAGTTCCGCAAGTTCAAGGCCGACAAGGAAGAAATTGCCGGCAACAAGGAAATCATCGCTGACGGTTCAGACCCTGAGCTGGTTGAAATGGCCAAGATGGAAAACTCTGAGCTGGAAGATGAAATCAGCCAGCTGGAAGATGAAATCAAGATCTTGATGCTGCCAAAGGACCCTAACGATGACAAGGACATCATCATGGAAATCCGGGGGGCAGCCGGCGGGGATGAAGCTTCCCTGTTCGCGGGCGACCTGCTGCGGATGTATGAAAAGTACGCGGAAAACCAGGGCTGGAAAGTTTCTATCGTCGACAGCGAACAAACTGAAGTTGGCGGCTACAAGCGGGTGGCTATCATGATTACTGGTAACAAGGTCTACTCCAAGCTGAAATATGAAAACGGGGCCCACCGGGTGCAGCGGATCCCAGTAACTGAATCAGCCGGCCGGGTGCACACTTCAACTGCTACCGTTGCCGTCATGCCAGAATATGAACAGGTTGACATTGACCTTGATCCAAAGGAAATCCGGGTGGACGTCTACCGGTCATCCGGTGCGGGCGGTCAGCACATCAACAAGACTTCCAGTGCCGTCAGAATGACCCACTTGCCAACCGGTATCGTGGTTGCCATGCAGGACCAGCGGTCCCAGCAGCAAAACCGGGCCAAGGCTATGGAAATTTTGAAGTCCCGGGTTTACGACTACTACGAAAGCCAGAACCGGGACAAGTACGACGCCAAGCGGAAGAACGCGGTCGGCACCGGTGACCGGTCAGAAAGAATCAGAACCTACAACTACCCGCAAAACCGGGTGACTGACCACCGGATCGGCCTCACTTTGAACAAATTGGACCGGATCATGAACGGGGAACTGGACGAAGTCATCGATGCTTTGACGGTTTACTACCAAACCAAGCAATTAGAGGAGCTGGCAGAAAATGCATAAGAGTTTACGAGAAATGCGGATTGAGGCCAGTGAACTGGCTGAAAGCGCACGGAGCGAGGAAATCGACTTTCTTTTGGCTGAGCGGCTGGGCCTGACGCCAAGCCAGTTTCAGCTTAAGCAAGACATGGAATTGTCTGACGCTGAAGTCAAGCAGGCCAGAAAGGACATGAAGCGCCTGGCTAAAGGGGACTCACCCCAGTATATCCTGGGCTATGCCTGGTTTTTAGGCTACCGCTTGCGGGTGGCCAAAGGCGTGCTTATTCCCCGCTTTGAAACTGAGGAACTGGTTGAATGGGCCCTAGCGCACTTACAAGACGGCGACACTGTCCTTGACCTGGGGACTGGGTCAGGCAATATTACGGTGGCCCTGGCCAAGGAAGCTGAAAGCAAGGGGATCAAGGACCTGCATTTTTACGCCAGTGACGTTAAGGACACCCCGCTCAGAATCAGTGAAGAGAACTTTTTGGACTACGGCCTGGACGTAACCACCCGCAAGGCCAATGTTTTGCTGGGCCTGGGTAAGTTTGACTTGATCATTTCCAACCCGCCTTATATCAAGCCCAGCGAGAAGAACGTGATGGACAAGGGCGTTCTGGCCAATGAGCCGGAAGAAGCCCTGTTTGGCGGCCAGGATGGCCTGGCCTTTTACCGTAAGTTCGCTGAAGAAGTTAGAGACCACTTAAACTCGGGCGGCCGCTTCTTCATGGAATTCGGCTTTAGCGAGGAAGATGAGCTGAAGGCCCTGTTTGCCGAAAAATTGCCGGACTTTAAGGTGGAATTCCGCCGGGACATGGCCGGCAAGCCGCGGATGCTGTTTGGGGAGTGGAAGAAATAATGGAAACCAAGATTTTTAAACGGGAACAATTGGATGAAGCAGTCAGCCTGCTTAGGAAAGGGGAATTAGTTGCCTTTCCGACTGAAACTGTCTATGGCCTGGGGGCTTTGGCCACCCGGGACGATTCAGTCAAAAAGGTCTACGCGGCCAAAGGTCGGCCTAGCGACAACCCCTTGATCGTGACCGTGGCTGACGAAGCCATGATGCGCCCTTACGCTAAGGAAGTGCCGGAGCGGGCGGAGAAGTTGATCAAGCACTTTTGGCCAGGTCCCTTGACCATCCTGCTTTTATCTAAAGAAGGGGCCCTGCCGGAATCTGCAACCGGGGGCCTGCCAACGGTTGCCTTCCGCTGCCCGGATGACCAGCTGACTCATGACTTGATCGCCAAGCTTGGCTACCCGATCGTCGGGCCTTCCGCCAACACCTCGACTAAGCCGAGCCCAACCACGGCCCAGCACGTCTACCACGACTTAAAGGGCAAGATCGCTGGAATCGTTGATGGCGGCGAGACTGAAGTGGGCCTGGAATCAACCATCGTTGACCTGTCGGTTAACCCAGCAGTTGTTTTGCGGCCGGGCAAGATTACGCCAGAAGAGATCAGCCAGGTCTTGGGCGAAGAAGTTTTGATCAACCGGGGCCAGGTAAGTGACAAGGACGTGCCGAAGGCGCCAGGGATGAAATACCGCCACTACGCGCCAAGTGCCCAGGTTTACGTGGTCGACCAGGCGGAAACTTTTGCTAAGCTGGACCTGGATGTTTCCTGCGGAGTCATGGCAACTAGTGACCTTTTGGAAAACTTACCTGTACCTGAGGAAAATAAGTTCAATTTAGGCAAAAATCTGACGGAGGCTGACCACAACCTGTTTGCCGGCCTGCGCTATTTTGACGACCGGCCAGAAATTAAAAGTATTTATGTAGAGGGCTTTGACCAGGGTGAGGAAAGTCTGGCCTACATGAACCGTTTAAACAAGGCTGCCGGCGGTCATCATGTCTAATCTGGACGATTTCATGTTTTAAAAAAAGAAATTGCTTTAAACCATTTCTTTTTTTATTTATAATAGAGACGACATGGTATTTTTGAATGGAGGAACTATATGGGAAAGTTCACTGTGTTAAACCATCCATTGATTCAGCACAAGCTGACGATCATTCGCCGCAAGGAAACTGGATCAAATGAATTTCGGAGAATCGTTGGCGAAATCGCCGGTTTGATGACCTACGAAATCACCCGCGACCTGCCTTTGCAAGACGTTGAAATCGAAACGCCAATGGGCAAGACGGTGCAAAAGGAACTGGCCGGCAAGAAATTGACTATCGTGCCGATCCTGCGTGCCGGCATGGGCATGGTCAACGGGGTTTTGGAAATGATTCCGTCAGCCAAGGTCGGCGTCGTTGGCATGTACCGCGACGAAGAAACCTTGAAGCCGGTAGAATACTTCTTCAAGGTTCCTAAGGATGTTACTGAACGTGAATGCCTGGTCGTTGACCCGATGTTGGCTACTGGCGGTTCCGCCAACCTGGCTATCGAAGCTTTGAAGAAGCGGGGCGTGACCGACATTAAGCTGGCCGTCCTGGTTGCTGCGCCGGAAGGCGTCAAGGCGGTGCAAGATGAACACCCGGACGTTGACATTTACGCGGCTGCCCTTGACGACAAGCTGCTGCCAAACGGCTACATCTTCCCAGGTTTAGGGGATGCAGGTGACCGGATCTTTGGGACTAAATAATTAAAAAAGTCGCTATAAAAGCGATTGCAAAAGTTCCAATTAATTTTTATTGGTGTACAATAGATGACGTGTTCGAAGAATTCAACACAAGAAGGGAGGTCACGAAGAATTGGAGAAATCACTTGTCTTCAATATTAACGGTACCGGACTGAATGTCGACTTGGTCGGCATTATCGGTTCGACCTTGATGGCAATTGTGGTTTTTGCCATTTGTTACGCTCTTTCACGTAAAGTTGAAATGAAACCGAACAAGAAACAAAATGTCCTGGAATACCTGATCGATTTTACCGACGGGATTGTCAAGGATAACGTCGAAGACCCGGCTGCGCAAAAACATCTGTCTCTTTACGCCTTTGTTTTGTTCCTTTTCATCTTCTGCATGAATCAACTAGGGTTGTTCTTGGAAGTGAAAGTCGGTGACTATATGGTCATCAAATCACCAACTGCTGATCCAGTGACGACGATGTCGTTCGCGATGATGACCTTGCTTCTGTCATTTACCTTCGGGATTCAGAAATTTGGCACGAAGGGCTACCTGCAGAACTATGCACGTCCTGTCGGTTTTCTTTTGCCGATTAACATCATTGAAGAATTTACCAACTTCTTGACGTTATCGCTGCGTCTCTACGGTAATATCTTTGCGGGTGAAGTCCTGCTGACCCTGATCGGGAACCAGCTGGGGCCAAGCATGGGGATTGTAACCAGAATCCTGGCTGCGCCGCTCGCAATGATCTGGCAAGGTTTCTCTGTCTTCATTGGCTCTATCCAGGCGTATGTTTTTGTAACCCTTTCTATGGTTTATATTGGCAAGAAGGTTACACAAGAATAATTTTTCGGAGGTTTTATTATGACTACAGGTTTAAAGGATTTAGCTGCTGCACTTGTTGCTGGTATGGCTGCTTTGGCTGCTTCATGGGGGAACGGTAAGGTTATCTCAAATACGATCGAAAGCATCGCCCGCCAACCAGAAAGTGCTGGTAACTTGAGAGCAACTATGTTCATCGGTGTTGGTTTGATCGAAGCCGTTCCAATCCTGGCTATCGTTATCGCTTTCTTGATTTTGTTCCTGTAATTAACCAGTCGTTAAATTACATTAGTTACTAAATTGAGAGAGAAGGATTGTTGATGGAATTTCAACCAGTATTCGCCGGCGCTGAAATCTCAATCATTAATACCCTTTGGTATTTAATAGTATTCAGTATCCTTTTGCTGGCCGTCAAGCATTATGCCTGGGGCCCGGTAAAGGACATGATGGAGAAGCGCCGTCAGAAAGTCATTGATGACTTGGATCAAGCTGCTAGCGACCGCAAGAAGGCTGAAATTTTGGCCAATGAACGGGAAGCAGCCTTGAAGAATTCAAGACAAGAAGCAACCCAGATCCTCTCTGATGCCAAGAGTAATGCGCAAAAGATCGGCAAGCAAATCGTCAGCGAAGCCAACGCTGAAGCTTCCGCTATCCGGGAAAAGGCCAAGGCTGACGCAGCGCAAGCTAAGACTGACGCCTTGAACGAAGCCCGCGACGAAGTTGCTGATCTTTCTGTGACGATTGCGGAAAAGGTAATTGCTAAGAACTTATCTGCTGCTGATCAAAAAGATTTAGTTGATCAGTTCATTAAGGGGTTGAACGATTAATGGCCTTAAGTAGAGAAGAAACGGCAAGACGCTACGGAACAGCGATCTTTGATTTTGCCAAAGACAGCGGCAAGACTGAGCTCATGTACAGCGAACTGACTGAATTGAAGAAGGCAGTTCAAGCAGAGCCCCGTTTTGTCCAGGTTCTGAGCAATCCTGTTTTGGACGCCAAGCAAAAGGAAAGTCTTTTGACGGCGGTTGAACAGGGCTTTTCTGCAGAGCTTCAAGAAGTTTTAAACTTCTTGCTTAGCTATGATCGTTTTGACAACTTGGTTGACATCATTGACTACTACATTCACCTGTACAATGCTGCCAACCACATCGGAACGGGTGTCGCTAAGACTGCATTGAAGCCAGATGAAGATCAGCTGCAGCGCCTTGCGGACAGCTATGCCAAGAAATATGGCTTGCAGGCACTTCATCTTGAAAATGAAGTTGATCCAGAAATTATCGGCGGCGTGGTCCTTGAGGTTGAAGGCCGCGTGATCGATGGCTCAGTAAAGCATCGATTGGAGAAAATCCGCGCCATGTTAACAAAGTAAGTATTATAAAGAGGTGAAACCATTGAGCATTAAAGCGGAAGAAATCAGCTCTTTAATCAAGCAGCAACTTGAACACTACGACGATAAGCTGGACATCGAGGAAGTCGGTGTCGTAACTTACGTCGGCGATGGTATCGCCCGCGCTCACGGCTTGAACAATGTCTTGTCAAGTGAGCTTTTGCAGTTCGACAATGGTGCCTACGGTATCGCCCAAAACTTGGAAAGCAATGATGTCGGTATCATCATTCTGGGCAAGTTTGACGACATCCGTGAAGGCGACCGCGTGAAGCGAACTGGCCGGATTATGGAAGTTCCAGTTGGGGATGCTTTGATTGGCCGGGTTGTGAATCCACTTGGCCAGCCAGTTGACGGCTTAGGCGAAATCAAGACTGACAAGACTCGGCCAATCGAGTCAAAGGCGCCAGGCGTTATGCAGCGTCAGTCAGTTAACCAGCCTTTGCAAACTGGTATTAAGGCCATTGATGCGTTGGTGCCAATTGGCCGTGGTCAGCGTGAGCTGGTCATTGGTGACCGTAAGACTGGTAAGACCAGTTTAGCGATCGACACCATTTTGAACCAAAAAGGGCAGGACGTAATTTGTATTTACGTCTCAATTGGTCAAAAGGAATCAACTGTCAGAGCACAAGTTGAAACCTTGAAGAAGCTTGGGGCGATGGACTACACCATCGTGGTTGAAGCTGGTCCTTCAGAACCGGCACCAATGCTTTACATCGCGCCATATTCCGGGACCGCGATGGGGGAAGAATTCATGTACGCCGGCAAGGACGTCCTGGTTGTCTTTGACGACTTGTCCAAGCAGGCGGTTGCCTACCGTGAACTTTCCCTGCTGCTTCGCCGGCCACCTGGCCGTGAAGCCTACCCAGGTGACGTCTTCTACCTGCACTCACGTTTGTTGGAACGGAGTGCCAAGCTGAGCAAGGAACTGGGCGGCGGCTCATTGACTGCCCTGCCATTCATTCAGACTGAAGCCGGGGACATCTCCGCCTACATTCCAACCAACGTTATTTCCATCACTGACGGACAGATCTTCTTGCAAAGTGACCTGTTCTTCTCCGGTACGCGCCCAGCCATCGACGCCGGGGCTTCTGTTTCCCGTGTCGGCGGGGCCGCGCAGATCCCAGCCATGAAGAAGGTTGCTGGTACTTTGCGGACCGACCTGGCTTCATACCGGGAACTGGAAAGCTTTGCCCAGTTCGGCAGTGACCTGGACCAGGCAACGCAAGCCAAGCTGGCCCGCGGCCGGCGGACCGTCGAAGTATTGAAGCAGCCGCTGCACAAGCTGGTTGCCGTTGAAAAGCAGGTTGTCCTGCTTTACGCTTTGACCCATGGCTTTATGGACGCGGTGCCAGTCGATGATATTGCTCGCTTTGAACAAGAACTTTACACCGACTTTGACGCCAACCATGCTGATCTGTTAGCTGAAATCAAGTCAACTGGCAAATTGCCAGATGAAAACAAGCTTCAAGAAGCTCTTCAACAATTTGCATCCAGCTTTTCATCAAGTAACAAATAGGAGGTAGACTATGCCTGCATCTTTACTTGAATTGAAGAAGAGAATTGCTTCTGTCAAGCAAACGAGTAAGATTACTGAAGCCATGCACATGGTTTCAGCAGCTAAACTGAATCAGACTGAAAAAAGAGACAAGGGCTACCAGGAATACAACCAGCTGCTGCACCAAACCGTGTCCCGGCTGATGAGTGCCAGCGTGATCGACCACTTGAACAAGGCTAATTACCGCCTGACGCAAGACAACATTGACTCCATCGACTACGATGATGTCTTTGGGGTAGGGATCATTTCTGACATGATCAAGCCCCGTGAGGAAATTCACTCCGTGGGCTACCTGGTAGTTACTGGTGACCGTGGTCTGGTCGGCTCCTACAACAGCTCAGTCATCAAGCAGATGATGAGCCTGGTAGCTGACGACAAGCTGCAGGGCAGAGAGTCCAAGATCCTGTCAGTCGGCAGCGTTGGCTCCCAGTTCTTCAAGAAGAACAACCTGAACGTTGTCTACGAAAAAGGCGGCGTTTCAGACGTGCCAACCTTCAAGGAAACCCTGCCAATCGTCTCAACGGCGATCAAGATGTACTTGAACGGCGTTTATGACGAACTGTATGTTTGCTACACCCACCACGTGAATTCTTTGTCCTCAGCCTTCCGGGCCGAAAAGATGCTGCCGATCGTCGACCTTGACATCGGGACCATGGAAGCCAAGGAAAGCAAGAAGATTGAATTCGAAGTTGCCCCTGACATTGACAGCGTTTTGGCAACCTTACTGCCGCAATTCGCGCGGGCGGAAATCTATGGCGCCATTTTGGACGCCAAGACCGCCGAACACGCAAGTTCTATGACGGCCATGAAGAGTGCCACGGACAATGCCAAGGACCTTGTTTCTAGTCTTAGTTTGCAAATGAACCGTGCAAGACAAGCACAAATCACTACTGAATTGACTGAAATCGTCAGTGGTGCGAATGCACTTGAATAAGAGAAAAGGAGGTAGAAGTTTGAGTCAAGGTGAAATCGTTCAAGTAATCGGCCCTGTTGTCGACGTCAAGTTTCCAATTGGCAAAGACCTGCCAGACATCAACAATGCCTTGAAGGTTATCAAGTCAGACGACGACTCGATTATCCTTGAAGTTACTCTTGAACAAGGCGATGGCGTTTTGCGCTGCATCGCGATGGAATCTACCGATGGCCTTCGTCGTGGGATGAAGGTTGAAGATACTGGGAGCTCAATTTCCGTGCCAGTTGGTCCGGATACCTTGGGCCGGGTCTTCAACGTTTTAGGTCAACCGATTGATGGTGGTTCAGAATTTCCAGCTGACCACCCTCGCTCCGGGATCCACAAAGAAGCACCTAAGTATGATGAATTAACTACTAGCCGTGAAATCCTGGAAACCGGGATCAAAGTTATCGACTTGTTGGAACCATATCTTCGTGGTGGTAAGGTCGGTCTTTTCGGTGGTGCCGGGGTCGGCAAGACCACGATCATCCAGGAATTGATTCACAACATTGCCCAGGAACACAACGGTATTTCCGTCTTCACCGGTGTCGGGGAAAGAACCCGTGAAGGTAACGACCTTTACTTCGAAATGAAGGCATCTGGCGTTTTAGACAAGACCGCCATGGTCTTCGGGCAGATGAACGAGCCGCCTGGTGCCAGAATGCGGGTCGCTTTGACCGGTTTGACGATCGCTGAATACTTCAGAGACGTTGAAGGCCAGGACGTGCTGCTCTTCATCGACAATATCTTCCGGTTTACCCAGGCCGGTTCTGAAGTTTCTGCCTTGCTGGGCCGGATCCCTAGTGCCGTTGGTTACCAGCCAACTTTGGCAACGGAAATGGGTCAATTGCAAGAAAGAATCACTTCCACTAAGAAGGGGTCAATCACCTCTATCCAAGCCGTTTACGTTCCAGCCGACGACTACACTGACCCTGCGCCAGCGACTACTTTCGCCCACCTGGACGCGACGACCAACTTGGAACGTAGCCTGGTAGAACAAGGTATCTACCCGGCCGTTGACCCACTTGAATCAACTTCCAGTGCCCTGGACCCTGAAGTTGTCGGCCAGGAACACTACGACGTTGCGACCCGGGTTCAGCACATCCTGCAACGTTACCGCGAACTGCAAGACATCATCTCCGTTTTGGGTATGGATGAATTGTCAGATGAAGAAAAGCTGATCGTTGCCCGGGCACGTAGGATTCAGTTCTTCCTGTCACAAAACTTCTTCGTTGCCGAAGTCTTTACCGGCGTTCCAGGCTCATACGTTCCAATCAAGGAAACGATCAAGGGCTTCAAGATGATCCTCGACGGCCATCTTGACGACTTGCCTGAAGATGCCTTCAGAGGCGTTGGCCCGATCGAAGACGTTTTGAAGAAGGCGCAAAAGATGGGGGTTACCCCAAGCGATCCGGAAGCAAAAGCCTTATTAGAAAAGTAGGTTGATGCATCATGGCAGAAGCAGAGAAACTGTTTAAGATCAATATCGTTACGCCAAACGGGTTAATCTATTCTCACCGTGGCAGCTCCGTCTCAATGCGGGCTATTGACGGCGACCGGCAGATTTTGTACAACCACCTGCCGATTTTAACTCCGCTGACAATTGGTGAAGTCCGGGTTCAACGCGGCGCCGATGTCGACCACAAGGTTGATCACATCGCCGTCAGCGGGGGGATCATCGAATTCGCCAACAATGTGGCAACGATTATTGCTGACAACGCAGAACGCGCGCGCAACATTGACCTCAGTCGGGCTGAAGCTGCCAAGCAGCGGGCCGAGGCGCTCATCAAGGAAGCCAAGGAAAAGCACGACGAGCAGTTATTGGAGCGGGCTCAAATTGCTTTGCGGCGGGCTGTAAACCGGATTCACGTTTACGACGAGCTGCAGAAATAAGGGAAAAGAGCGGATTTATTCCGCTCTTTTTTTATGGTAGATTTTATTATGAGACAACTTGGAATTCACGCAATCATCAGCTTGGTGATCTACTTTGTTTGCATTGCCTTAGCCTTTCAGGCGATCAAAGCCGTCAGAATTGAGAAAATCATTCGGACCAGCCGGGTATTTGAAGCCCAGGTCTTCTTGATTTTTACGGCGATTGCCCTGGGCTATACGGTCGGCCAATTTTTGATCGCCTTGATAGATACTTCATTACAATTGTCTAACCTGTTTTAAAGAATAGGTTAAAGCTAAGCGGAAGCCGCTATACAGAGCGCTTTTATGGTACAATTAAAATTAATATGTTATGGAGGAAATAGACGTGTCAAAAGATATTGGTATTGATTTGGGGACCGCGAACGTTTTGATCAACGTTTCCGGCAAGGGCATTGTGATCGACGAGCCATCTGTTGTTGCCGTGGATACGAACACCAACAAGGTGGTCGCTGTCGGCACTGAAGCTTATGAAATGGTTGGCCGTACTCCTGGCAACATCCGCGTTATCCGGCCTTTGAAGGACGGGGTAATTGCTGATTTCGACATTACTGAAGCCATGCTGAGCTACTTTATTGAGAAGCTGAACGTCAAGGGCTTCATGAGCAAGCCGAACATTCTGGTCTGCGCCCCGACTGGCGTAACTTCAATTGAGCAAAAGGCCATCATCCAAGCCGCGGAAAAGTCAGGCGGCGGCAAGGTCTACCTGGACTATGAGCCAAAGGTAGCTGCCGTTGGTGCCGGCCTGGACATTTTCAAGCCGCAAGGTAACATGGTCATCGACATCGGCGGGGGGACGACTGACATCGCCATCCTGTCCATGGGCGAAATCGTGACTTCCAAGTCCCTGCGCTATGCCGGGGACCGGATGAACCAGGCCATCGTCAACTACATCAAGGCTAACCACCAGCTCTTGATCGGGATGCGGACGGCGGAAGCCATCAAGATTGAAATTGGTACCGCTACTGATCCAGACCCGGACGCAAGCATGAATGTCCGCGGCCGCGACACGATTGACGGCCTGCCAAAGCAGATCAAGGTAAACAGCTCTGAAGTAACTGAGGCCCTGCAAGAGGGCCTGCAAAGCATCATTGACACTACCAAGCAGGTTCTGCAGGAAACGCTGCCGGAATTGTCCGCTGACATCATCGACCGCGGGATTATGATCACCGGTGGTGGCGCCTTGCTGAAGAACATCGACAAGCTGATTGCCGACAGCCTGCAGGTTCCGGTTTTGATTGCTGAATCACCGCTTGAATCAGTTGCTTTGGGCACTGGCATCCTGCTGCAGCATATTGAAAAGCACGAACGTCACTAATAATGCGTCAAATAATGATTCTTCTAGTCCGCTTTTACCAGCGGGCAATCTCACCAATTTTGCCGGACAGCTGCCGTTTCTACCCGACCTGCTCCAGCTATATGATCACTGCTTTGGAAAAGCATGGTCCGCTTTTGGGACTGCTGATGGGCCTGGCAAGGATCCTGCGCTGCAATCCTTTTAACCGCGGCGGGGTGGATCCAGTACCGGACAAGTTTACCCTTTTGCGCAATCCCCACCCAGAAGAATATGAGGACGAAATTATTGCCAGAAAATTCCACAGTCACTAACGAGGAGGGAATATGTCAAGAAATCAAGAAAACATCGGGATCGAGGTCAACGAACTGTCTGGCCGCCGGGTACCGACTTGGGAAGTAGTCATTCCAAAGAAGCGCCAGATCGGCTTGATCGAGCAGGTTGACGGCAAGTTCCGGGTAACCAGCAGCAAGTCCAAGAACGTGATGTTTGCCAAGAGCATTGATGCCGGCATCAACGATCTGCTGGCCTACTTCACCTTGCACGAAAAATAATTTTTACGAATAAAGTGATAGTTAATGGCAAAAGTTCAAGAAGAAAGCAAATGGTATGACCGCATCGCCTGGGGAGTTATCATTCCCGTGGTCTTGCTGTCATTCGTCAGTTTCTATTCAATTTACAACGCGTCAGTCAATGACTCGACCTATGGGACGCCAACTAGAACAGTGGCCATGCAGATTGTCTGGTACACGGTTTCCTGGCTGATGGTGGCCTTCATCGTCCGCTTTGACGCCGAGCAGATCTTTAAGCTGGCCCCCTATCTGTATGGCTTGGGGATACTCATGCTGGTCGCGGTCCTCTTCCTGTATGACCGGACAACGGCTGCCAGCAGCGGGGCCAAGAGCTGGTTCGTCGTCGGACCTGTCAGCTTCCAGCCCTCAGAAGTCATGAAGCCGGCCTTTATCTTGCAGCTGGCCCGGGTCGTCAGAGAGCACAATGCGCGCTATGCCCACAACCTCAGAAATGACTGGCTCTTGATCGGCAAGGTCATGGCCTGGTTCCTGCCGGTGGCCATGCTGCTTATGCTGCAGCCTGACTTTGGGACCACCCTGGTCTTTGTCGCGATTACCGCGGGGATTCTCCTGGTTTCAGGGATTTCCTGGAAAATCATCATCCCGGTCTTTCTGCTCATGGTGGTCGTGGGCGTCGCTGTCATCCTCCTGGTCTTTACCAGTGAAGGGCAGACGATTCTGCGCCACTACTTCAAGACCTATCAGCTGGAAAGAATCAAGTCCTGGAGTGACCCGTCAGGGGACAACTCCAACAGCGCCTACCAGCTCTGGCAGAGCATGAAGGCGATCGGGTCCGGGCAGATTTTTGGCAATGGCTTTAACAATATCAAAGTCTACGTGCCAGTCCGGAACTCAGACATGATCTTCTCCGTGGTCGGCGAAAGCTTCGGCTTTGTCGGCGGGGTGGCCTTGATCGGAATTTACTTCGTCTTGATCGTGCAGATGGTCAAGATCACTTTCTCGACCAAGAACGCCTTCTATTCATATGTGTCCACAGGGATTATTATGATGATTTTGTTCCACGTCTTTGAAAATATCGGCATGAGCATTGATTTACTGCCCCTTACCGGGGTGCCCCTGCCATTTGTTTCACAGGGTGGGTCAGCTTTGATCGGGAATATGATCGGGATTGGCTTGATCCTCTCGATGAAGTGGCACAATAAGGACTACATGTTTAGCACGGCTGGCGACTTTTAACTGAATTTTTGAGAGCATACGAAAACCGCCTCGGTCAATCGACCGGGGCGGTTTTATTTATTTTACTGGACTTAGTCCAAGCCAGCCTTGTTGTGCCGAACGACCAGGATGTCGCAGTCAGCAGTTCTGGTGACGTATTCAGTCACGCTGCCGATGAGCAGGCGTTCAACGGCGTTCAAGCCGGTCGCGCCGATGACGATCAGGTCGATGTCATGCTTCTTCGGGAATTCCCGGCTGATGATGGCCTTTGGTGAGCCGAATTCGATGGAGTAGTGGACTTCCTTGACGCCGCTGTCTTGGGCAGACTGGTAGTACTTTTCCATCTTCTTCTTGGCGTCGTTGGAAACCTGCTCAACCATGGCTGAGTCAAAGCTGGAAACGTTCTGGAAGGACCGCGTGTCGATAACGTGGAGAATTTCCAGGCTGGCGTTCATGTGCTTGGCAACCGTTACGGCCTTCTTGAAAGCCAGGTCAGCTTCCTTGGAACCGTCAACGGCAACTTGGATATGTTTGTATTGGTATTGTTTAGTCATTTTTGCCACCTCTTCCTGTCTCTATTTTACCAAAAAAATGAAAGCATTTTAATAAATTTACTGATTGTTTTGCGAAAGCAGGAGGGCGAAGATAAAAATCGTCGCTGAGCCTAAAAAGAGGGTGATCAAGTTGAGATACTTGTTGTCAAAGAAGAGCAGGACGATTCCCAAGACGCTGATCGCCAGGAGCGTCCACGAGCAGATGGTCATCAAGCTATGGAGCTCCGGGGAGCTGGAGACGTCGAAGACCAGGAAGGCGCCGTTTCTCCGGTGCCAGAGGTACCAGGCGGTCAGCAGCAGGCAGGCGATAAAAATAATCATGAAAATACGGATGTAGAGCATCGGTTAAACTTTCTAGTTTTCACAGGAAGTGAAAACACACTGAGTAAGCTAGTGGCAGGAATAAACAAAAGAAGCGGCCCGAAGGACCGCTGTTATTGTCTAAGAAAATCCGAGTTGACCAAAGCATAAATGGCGCTGTTGATCCCGTAAAGAATTCACAAAATCCGGCCCGTCGCGCAGTGAATATGGATTCTGCGTGAGCAGCATTCCGATTCAGTAGTTACTGACAGGCCACCACGTCCTTAAGTTTGATCGGTCAACTAATTACAAATAAGCTTTCTGACGATCAACTCAGATCACTTATTATAATATAGAACCCAGCAGCCTTTGTCAAGTAAAATTATAGCGCTTTCATTTACCCTTAAGGCCTGCTTTCTGCAGGTCATGCAGGCGCTGGTACTGGCTCTTAAAAGCCGCTTCAAATTTGCTCTCGCCCTTAGGGGCAAAATACTGCTTGCCTTGCATGCGGTCAGGCAGATAAGCCTGGGCCACCCAGTCGCCCGGATAGTCGTGGGGGTAGAGGTAGCCAGTCCCGTGGCCCAGCTTGCTGGCCCCCTTGTAGTGGGCGTCTTTCAACTGGTCGGGAATCTGGCCGACATTGCTTTGGCGGATGTCGGCTAAAGCCGCGTCAATGGCCGTCATCGCAGAATTGCTCTTAGGAGACAAGCAGAGCTCGATAACAGCGTTGGCCAGGGGGATCCGGGCTTCCGGCAGGCCCAGCTGCTGGGCCGCCTGTACGGCCAAAATAGCCCGCTCACAGGCCGGGGGATTGGCCAGGCCGATGTCTTCGTAGGCAATCACGCTGAGGCGGCGGCAGATTGAGACCAGGTCACCTGATTCTAGAAGCCGGCCCAGGTAGTGCAGGCCCGCGTCAGTATCTGAGCCCCGGATGGACTTTTGAAAGGCGGATAAGAGGTCGTAGTGGCCGTCCCCGTCAGCGTCAAAGTTCTGGATCTTCATTTGCAAGGAATCCGCCATGTCATCCAGGGTGACCGTGAAGGAGAAGGCATCTTTGCCCTCAGCTTCCAGTTCCTGCTTGGTCGACAGGACTGCCAGCTCCAGGCTGTTTAAAGTGGCCCGCAGGTCTCCGTTGCCCTTTTGCGCCAAAAATTCTCCTGCTTCTTTCGTCAGCTTGGCATGGTATTTGCCCAGACCTCTTTCTTCATCGGTTAGGGCTCGGTCAACAGCCGTCAGGATCTCTTCCTCAGTCAACGGCTTTAGTTCAAAAATCTGGCAGCGGGACCGGATGGCCGGGGAGATGGCCAGGTAGGGATTTTCCGTGGTTGCCCCGATCATAATCACCTGGCCGGATTCAAGCAGCGGCAAAAGAAAGTCCTGCTTGACCTTGTTGAGCCGGTGAATTTCATCCAGCAGCAGAACGACCGTCCCGCTCATCTTGCCTTCAGCGGCGACCTGGGAGAGTTCCTTTTGCCCGTCAGTCGCCGCGTTGAGCTGGCGGAAGGCATACTTGCTACTGCCAGCAATCGCGCTGGCGATGCTGGTCTTGCCAATGCCGGGCGGGCCGTACAGGATCATGGACGAGAGCTGCCGGGCCTCAACCATCCGGCGGATGATCTTCTTAGGACCGACCAGGTGCTGCTGGCCGACGACCTGGTCGATGGACTGGGGCCGCATCCGGTAGGCTAAGGGCTTCATTTATTGCCCCCGAAGAATCTGGCCAAAAAGCCCTTTTTCTTTGGAGCAGGCAATTTCTCAGCCGGCAGGGGCGGGGCGTAGACCTGGGTCAATTCGATCCGCATCCGGTTGATGGCCTCCTTGCTGACGACCAGGATGGCGGAATCATCATCGCCTTTTCTGGCACTTTCGTCATTGACCAGGCAGAAGGGAACCTGCTCCTTGCTGGCCCGGCTTTCAATCTGGCCGACAAAGGTCGGGTTGGGGGTGTTGGCGTTGATCAAAATGGTGTAGCCCTTGTAGTCGGCAAAGTGGTCCATGAAGAGTTTGGTCAACTTGGCGTCTTCACAGTCCTTGATGGTCATGCGCACGAAAACCCGCTCCCTTAAAGAACCCAAAAAGCGCCGCCGCTCATCGGGCCTGGTCTGCGGAGTAATGCCATTCGCGGCGTTTTCGACTCTTTTGGTTAAATCTTCAGTCATGGCTTGATCCTTTCTAAAAATTAATACTGTCTTTTTCTGGCTCTAAAGCATATTATAACTGAACTTTTTGGGCAAGAAAAAAGCCTTTCCCAAAACTGGGAAAGACTTTGAAGCCGAATTGATATTACAGCAACTTGTTGTAGTATTCAACAACCAGGGCTTCGTCAATTTCTGGTTCCATTTCGTCACGTTCTGGGAAGCGAACCAATTGACCTTCCATCTTGTCTTCGTCAAATGAAACAAATGATGGACGTGAAGCAACAGCTTCCAAAGCGTCCTTAACTTGTTGCAGGTTCTTTGACTTTTCCTTCAAGCTAATGGTTTGACCAACTTTAACTTCGTATGAAGGAATGTCAACGCGCTTGCCATCAACAGTGATGTGGCCGTGGTTTACCAATTGACGGGCTTGTTCACGGGTAGTAGCCAAGCCGAGACGGTAAACAACGTTGTCCAAACGACGTTCAAGCAAGATCATGAAGTTGATACCGTGTTGGCCTTCACGGATCTTACCGGCGCGGACAAACAAAGTACGGAATTGGCGTTCGCTCAAACCGAACATCCAGCGCAGCTTTTGCTTTTCGTGCAATTGCATGCCGTATTCTGAAAGACGGCCGCGGTGGTTAGGACCGTGTTGACCTGGAACGTATGAACGACGAGCAAGTTCCTTGCCAGTGCCTGACAAAGAAATACCCAATCTTCTTGACCGCTTCCAACTTGGACCAGTGTATCTTGACATATAAAAATTCCTCCAATAAAAACAATAAAAATTGTTGGAGTAAAATAATCACAATATAAGCTCAACATTCGTGCATCCCGAGTTTACATTTTCGCCCGTGCAGCGTGGGTTACTCGTTCACTAAACGTCCCGGGATGTTGACGTTCTTGTCGCTTACGGCTGCAAATATTTTACACGTTGACCATTATAAGGGCTTTAGGCCCGGAAAGCAAGAAAAAAACGCAGAAAGTCTGGCAAAGTAGAAATGTTTCGGGGGCTAGTTTGGTATAATTAACTTTAGTTCGGAGGAGAAAGATATGTCATCAACACAATCTCTACTACTCATCACTTTAATTATCACGATCATCGTAGTGGTCATGGCCATGCTTTTGATCAACCGCCGGCAATTGCGCGATATTGAAGAGCTCGATAATGAGCTGGGCAATATGGAAGACCTGCACCTGGAGCGGGCGATTGGCAAGCTGGACCAAATGGAACTGGCTGGGGAAAGCCTGGCTACCCTCAATACCTGGAAGAAGAGCTACCAGAAGGCGGCTGAGCTTTTTCCGGAAATCCAGCGCTTGATTGAAGACGGGGCGGACGAAAATGCCCGCTACCGCCTGGTCAAGTCCCACCAAAGCATTAAGCAGGCCAGAGAACTGGTTGACTCTGTTTCTGAAGATGTCAAGAATTCATCCGACGTCTTCACCCAGCTTTTGGAATCAAACCGGGAAAACAAGGCCCAATATGACGAATTGATGCAGAGCTACCGGGAAATCCGCAAAGAAATTCTGGCCGATTCCTTTGACTACAGCGTGGCCCTGGAAGAAATCGAAAACCGCCTGTCAGCCATGGAGGAAGATTTTGCCCAGGCCAAGAATCTGTCAGCCCAGGGCGACCATGTCGAGGCTAAGCGGGTCTTGTCAAAGATCCGGGCGGACCTCACGGCCTTAAAGACCAAGCTGCCAGAAGTTAAAGAGGATCAGCACGACCTGCAGACCGTTTTTGCTGACCAGCTGGATGAAATCGCGGCTGGCTATAAGGAAATGCGGGATGCCAAGTACGGCTTCGGCAGCCTGGACGTTATGCTGGAAATCAGGAAAAGCAACGACCAGATCGACCGGTCCCTGGCGGCTTTGGCCCAGCTGGACTTAGAAGAGACCAGCAAGGGGATGAAGAAGGTCGAAAAGGAAATCAAGACCCTCTACGGAATCCTGGAGAAAGAATACAAGGCCCGGCCTTTTGTGGAAAAGAACCAGGACAAGCTGCAGCGGCTCTTGACTCACCAGCAGACCGTCAGCCAGCAGCTGATCAAGAAACTGCGCCATATCGACGAAAGCTATGAACTGACCCACGGGGAACTGGACGAAAGCCGGGAGCTTGAAAGAGAAGTCCACAAGATGGATTCTGACTACATCCGGGCCAGCCAGCGGATCGCTGACGGCCGGGCCGTCTACTCTGAAGTCCAGGACGACTGGATCAAGATCCTGGGCCGCCTGCAGGAGATTGGCAAGCGCCAGCAGGAATTGTCGGAAGCAGTTGACGGCCTCTATGAGGCGGAAGAAGTGGCTCAGCGGTCAATCAAGGAATTCAAGCAGCAGGTCTCTTTGGTTTACCGCCACCTCAGCCGGCAGAATCTGCCGGGGATTCCGGAAGGTTTTTTGCAAATGTACACCCTGGTCATTAATGAAATCAGCAAGACCAGCGGGGAGCTCAACCAGGTCCGGATCAACATGGAGAAGATCTCTGAAGAACTGGTGCAAATCTCAGATGACGTTGATCGCCTGCAAAGAGAAGCGGAAGACATTATCAGTTCAGCCAATCTTTTTGAACTGACCATGCAGTATTCCAACAAGTTCCTGGACAATGAAACTGTCGTCCGGGCCCGCAGAAATGCCATGAAGCTGTATGACCGGGACTACAACTACAAGGATGCCCTGGACACGATCGCCACGGCGGTGGAGCGGGCTGAGCCAGGCAGCTACCAGCGGATTGAAAATGCCTATTATCAAGAGCAAAAAGAACTTATTGATTGAATCCAAGCGGATTTTGGACTAAAATAGAATATCATTTGTAATTAAGCGGTCATTAAAATGGCTGCTTTTTTAAGGAGCAAGAAGCGTGATTTATTTTGACAACAGTGCCACGACCAAGATGGCGCCTGAAGCATTAGAGACCTACAGCCAGGTGGTGACCAAGATCTGGGGCAACCCTTCCAGCCTGCACAAGCTGGGTGACCGGGCCCATGGCCTGCTGGAAGCTTCCCGCAAGCAGGTTGCAGACTTGCTGGGAGTAAATACCGACGAGATCTACTTTACTTCCGGCGGGACGGAATCCAACAACACGGCCATCAAGGGGACGGCCTGGGCCAAGCGGGAATTTGGCAAGCACATCATTACCTCATCCGTTGAGCATGCCTCAGTGGCTAATACTTTTACCGAACTGGAAAACCTGGGCTTCCGGGTTACCCGCCTGCCAGTTGACAAGGAAGGCCGGGTTAATCCGGAAGACTTGAAAGCGGCCTTGGACAAGGATACGACCTTGGTCTCCATTATGGGCGTCAATAACGAAATCGGGACCATCCAGCCGATCAAGGAAATTTCTGAAATCCTGGCAGACTACCCGAACATCCACTTCCATGTTGATAATGTCCAGGCTCTGGGCAAGGGGATCTGGGACCAGGTCTTCACCTCCCGGGTCGACATGATGAGCTTTTCTTCCCACAAGTTCCATGGCCCGCGCGGTATCGGCATTTTGTACAAAAAGCGCGGCCGGATGCTGATGCCTTTGTGTGAAGGCGGCGGCCAGGAGAAGGGCTTGAGAAGCGGGACGGAAAACCTGGCAGCCATCGCGGCCATGGCCAAGGCAGCCCGCTTGCTTTTGACGGACGAAAAGGAAAAGGCGGACAGAGAATACGCCATTAAGGAAAAGATCAGCAAGTACTTGACAGGTAAGCCGGGCATCCATATCTTCTCTCCTTTGAAGGCAAACTTTGCCCCCCACATCCTCTGCTTTGCTTTAGAGGGGATCCGGGGCGAGACCCTGGTCCACACTTTGGAAGACCAGGACATCTACATTTCCACCACTTCTGCCTGCGCCTCAAAGAAGGCGGACGAAGCCAGCACTTTGGTGGCGATGAAGACGCCAGATGCGATCGCCACCAGTGCCGTCCGGCTTAGCTTTGACGAAAGCAATACTTTAGAAGAAGCAGACGAATTCATCGCGGCTTTTGACGAGATTTACCAGCACTTTGCCAAGATCAACCACTTAGGAGAATAAATTTGCAATACACAGAAATCATGATTCGCTACGGCGAACTGTCCACCAAGGGCAAGAACCGGAAGGACTTTATCAACCGTCTTGCCAGCAATGTCCAGAAGGTTTTGCACGACTTCCCGGATCTGAAGATCCAGACCCACCACGACCGGATGCACATCCTTTTGAACGGGACCCCTTTTGAGCCGGTCAATGACCGCTTAAAGGTCGTTTTCGGGATCCAGACCTATTCCCCAGTCATCAAGACTGAAAAGAGCCTGGAAGCCATTGAAAAAACTGCCCTGGAACTGATGCAGGCAACTTACAAGGCCGGCATGACCTTCAAGGTCAATACCAGAAGAAGCGACCACAAGTTTATCTACGACACTAACCAATTGACCCAAATGGTGGCTGACTACCTTTATAACCACATGGAAGGCCTGCAGGCGGAAATGAAGCACCCGGACATGGTCCTGCTTTTGGAAATCCGCCAGGACGGAGCCTACATCTCCAACCAGCTTCTGCATGGGGCAGGCGGGATGCCAGTTGGCACGGCCGGCAAGGCAGTGATGATGCTGTCCGGCGGGATCGACTCTCCGGTAGCTTCCTACCTGGCCATGAAGCGGGGCGTGAACATCGAAATGGTCCACTTCTTCTCACCGCCGTACACTTCTGAAAAGGCCCTGGCCAAGGCCAAGGAACTGACCAGCGTTCTGGCCAAGTACAGCGGCCGGATCAACTTCATCGAAGTACCTTTTGCTGAAATCCAGGAAACGATCAAGGAAAAGCTGCCTGAGGGCTACTTGATGACTGTTCAGCGCCGCTTCATGCTGCGTCTGGCCGATATTATCAGGGAAAAGCGGCACGCTTTGGCCATCTTCAACGGGGAATCAGTTGGCCAGGTGGCTTCCCAAACCTTGGAATCCATGGCAGCCATCAATGACGTGACGACCACTCCAGTATTGCGGCCAGTTGCCACCATGGACAAGACTGAAATCATCGCCAAGGCCGAAGAAATCGGGACCTTTGACTTGTCCATCCAGCCATTTGAAGACTGCTGCACCATCTTTGCCCCGCCGCGGCCAAAGACCAAGCCAAAGATCGACAAGGCCCGGGAATATGAAAGCCGCCTGGACGTTGACGGCTTGATTGAGCGGGCCTTAGCCGGGGTCAAGGTTACTCCGATCTACCCGGGCCAGAGCTTCCTTGACGACCTGGCTGAAGAAGACGCGGACCTGCTTTAATGCTGCGCCTGGACAAATTTTTGGCCAACATGAAGGTGGGCTCCAGGTCCCAGGTTCATGAGATCATTAAGGCCGGCCAGGTGACGGTCAACGGGAAGGTCTGCCGGTCAGCCAAGCAGAAGGTGAAAGAGGATGCGGAAGTTCTGGTTAATGGCCAGGCAGTTATCTACCAGCAATACCACTACTTTTTGCTCAATAAGCCAGCTGGCGTCTTGTCGGCAACAGAAGACTCCCGGCAAAAGACCGTCCTGGACCTGCTAAAAGACCAGGACCGTTATCAGAAAATCGCTCCAGTGGGCCGCTTGGACAAGGACACGACCGGCCTCTTGCTTTTGACCAATGACGGCCAATTGGCCCACCAGCTCCTGGCTCCGGAATACCATGTGCCTAAGACCTATTACGCGCTTTTGGCCGGAGTAGCCGACGAAGAAACGGCCAAGGCAATTGCGGCGGGCCTCACTTTAAAAGATGGAACGGAATTAAAGCCGGGCCAGCTGAAGATCTTGCGGCAAGACAAGGACCAGGAGCAGTCAGAAATCGAGATCACCATTACCGAAGGCAAATACCACCAGGTCAAGCGGATGTTTGCCTCCCAGGGGATGAAGGTCTTAAAGCTTAAGCGGCTGAGCATGGGGCCTTTGACTTTGCCGGCTGATTTAGCTCCTGGCTCTTACCGGCCTTTGACAGAAGAAGAGCTGGCGGCCTTAAAGCAAGTTGCCCTTTAATGGCTGAAAAAATTATGCTATACTTTGTGACAAAGCCAAGATCAAGAGGTGGCGCTTCATGACAGAGAAAGGTCATTTAAGCTGAGAGACCGGAAGGCGCCTGGTAGCTTGATTCGCTGGCCGGCTGAACCAGGAGTAAGCCGGTCCGGTACCCGCGCCGTTACCGCGTTTAAGCGGAGCATTATGCTCAATTTAGGTGGTACCGCGGTTATATATCGTCCTAGACATTTACTTGTCTGGGACTTTTTTTTGGAGGAAATTTATGACAGAATTAGCACCAAAATACAACCCGCAAGAGGTTGAAGCTGGCCGCTATCAAGAATGGCTGGACGAGGACTTGTTCAAGCCGTCCGGTGACAAGAAGGCCAAGCCTTACTCAATCGTTATCCCGCCGCCAAACGTTACTGGCAAGCTGCACCTGGGCCACGCCTGGGACACGGCAATTCAAGATACCTTGATCCGCTACAAGCGGATGCAGGGCTACGACACCCTTTACCTGCCAGGCATGGACCACGCCGGCATCGCCACCCAGGCCAAGGTTGAAGCCCGCCTGCGTGAACAAGGGGTCAGCCGCTATGACCTGGGCCGGGAAAACTTCGTGGAAAAGGTCTGGGAATGGAAGGACGAATACGCCAACATCATCAAGAGCCAGTGGCAAAAGCTGGGTCTGTCCCTGGACTACAGCCGGGAACGCTTCACTCTTGACAAGGGCCTGTCCAAGGCTGTCCGCCGGGTTTTCGTTCAGCTCTATAATGAAGGCTTGATCTACCGGGGCGAATATATCATCAACTGGGACCCGAAGCTGCGGACGGCTTTGTCTGACATCGAAGTTGTCCACCAGGATGACCAAGGGGCCTTCTACCACATCAACTACCCGCTGGCTGACGGCTCTGGCAGCGTGGAAATTGCTACTACCCGGCCGGAAACCATGTTTGGTGACACGGCCGTGGCTGTTGCCCCAGGGGATGAACGCTACAAGGACCTGGTGGGCAAGAAGCTAATTCTGCCGCTGGTTGGCCGGGAAATCCCGATCATTGAAGACCAACACGTCGACCCGGAATTCGGGACCGGTTTGGTGAAGATCACTCCCGCCCACGACCCGAACGACTTTGAAGTTGGCAACCGGCATGACCTGCCGCGGATCAACGTGATGAACGATGACGGGACCATGAACGACAAGGCGGGCAAGTACGCCGGCATGGACCGCTTTGACTGCCGTAAGCAGCTGGTTGAAGACCTCAAGGCTGAAGGCTACTTGATCAAGGTTGAACCAATCGTTCACTCAGTTGGCCACTCTGAACGCTCCGGCGTGCAAGTTGAACCCCGCCTGTCCACCCAATGGTTCGTCAAGATGAAGCCACTGGCTGACAAGGTTTTGGAAAATCAAAAGGGTGAAGGCAGAGTTAACTTCGTGCCTGACCGCTTTGAAGGCACTTTGGAGCGGTGGATGGAAAACGTCCACGACTGGGTCATCTCCCGCCAGCTCTGGTGGGGCCACCGGATTCCTGCCTGGTACAACAAGCAGACCGGGGAAATGTACGTCGGTGAAGAAGCGCCAGCAGACATTGAAAATTGGGACCAGGACCAGGACGTTTTGGACACCTGGTTCTCCAGTGCCCTCTGGCCATTCTCAACTTTGGGCTGGCCGGATGAAGACTCAGCTGACTTCAAGCGCTACTTCCCAACCAACGCCCTGGTAACTGGCTACGACATCATCTTCTTCTGGGTTTCCCGGATGATCTTCCAAAGCTTGCACTTCACCGGCGAGCGGCCATTTGACAATGTCGTTTTGCACGGCTTGATCAGAGACGAGCAGGGGCGGAAGATGTCCAAGTCCCTAGGCAACGGGATCGACCCAATGGACGTCATCGACAAGTACGGCGCTGACGCTTTGCGCTGGTTCCTGTTGAACGGGACCGCGCCTGGCCAGGACACCCGCTTCAGCTACACCAAGATGGACGCTGCCTGGAACTTTATCAACAAGCTCTGGAATGCCAGCCGTTTCGTCATCATGAACCTGCCGGAAGATGCCAAGCCAGCCCAAAAGCCAGATACCAGCAAGTTTGACCTGGCTGACGCCTGGATTTTTGACCGCTTGAACCACACCGTTAAGGAAACTAACCGCCTCTTTGACGAATTCCAATTCGGGGAAGCCGGCCGGGAAATGTACAACTTCATCTGGAACGACTTCTGTGACTGGTACATCGAAATCTCCAAGGTTGCCCTCTACGGCGACGACGCAGAACTGAAGGCCAGAAAGCAGGCCAACTTGACCTGGATTCTGGACCAGATTCTCCGCCTGATCCACCCAATCATGCCATTCGTGACGGAAAAGCTCTGGCTGTCCATGCCGCATGAAGGCAAGTCCATCATGACCGCTGCTTACCCGGAAGCCCACGCTGAGTTTGACAATGCCAAGGCTGACGAAGACATGGCCTTCTTGATCGAAATCATCAAGGCTGTCCGGACCATCCGGATGGAAGTGAACGCTCCAATGTCCAGCGCCATCGACATCTTGATCCAGCTGGATGACGAAAAGAATGAAGCAATTCTGCGGGACAACATGGAATACGTGGAAAACTTCCTGCACCCGAAGAAGCTGGAAATCTCCGGCAAGATCAAGGCGCCGAAGTTAGCTAAGACGGCTGTGATCGCCGGGGCCCAGATCTTCGTTCCACTGTCAGAACTGGTTGACCTGGACGAAGAAATCGCCAAGATGGGCAAGGAAGAAGCCCGCCTGGAAGCTGAAGTTGACCGGGCAAGCAAGAAGCTGGCCAACAAGGGCTTTGTTGACCACGCGCCAGCTGCCGTGGTTGAAAAGGAAAAGGGCAAGCTGGCCGAATATGAAAGCCAGCTGGCCGGCGTGCGCGACCGCATCAAGGAATTGAAAGAAAGTCGTTAAAGACGTGAAATTTAGGACAGTTAATGAACTTACCGCTTACCTCTATCATTTGCCGCGCTTGCACGAAAAGAGCGACCTGACCTATGTCAAAAGGGTGCTCAAGGCTCTGGGGGATCCCCAGGACAAGGTCAAGTGCTGCCACATTACTGGAACCAACGGCAAGGGCTCAACTGCATATTACCTGAGCAATCTGCTCCAAAAGGCCGGTCAGCAGACTGGCCTTTTTGTTTCGCCCTTTATCATCCGCTTTAACGAGCGGATCCAGCTGAACGGGCAGGCAATCGCGGATGAGGACCTGCTGGAAGTGGCAAATGAAGTTGAAGCCGCAGTCGGCCACTTGCGGGAAGAAGAGGCAGATTTTGCCCTGGTGACCTTTGAATATGAAGTTGCCATGGCCTTCCTCTTTTTTGCCAAGCAAAAATGTGATTACGCGGTTATTGAAGTCGGCATCGGGGCCGAGCATGACAAGACCAATGTGATGACGCCAGTAGTCAGCTTGATTACCACTATCGGCCTTGACCATGAGCAGATCATCGGACCGACTTTGGCTGATATTGCCAAAGAAAAGAGCGGGATCATCAAGCCGGCTGTCCCGGTCATCCTCGGTGACATCCCAGCCAGCGTAAAGGGAATCGTTGAAGAAAAAATAACTAAATCAGCTAGTCCTTCTTACTGGCTGGGCCGGGACTTCCAGGTCAAGGAAGAAAAAGCAGGCTATGAGCTTGCAGTTGCCGGGCAAAATTACCAGTTGCCGGCCTGGCCCCGGCCAGAAGCTAAAGACGCGGCCATGGCCTTGGCGGCTTTTGCCCTTTTGCCGCTTACTTTAAGTGAAAAGGCAGCTGAAGCCGCCTTAACCCAGACCGCGGTTCCTGGCCGCTACCAACGCCTGGAAAAGGCGGGATGCAGCTTTTTACTGGATGGGGCCCACAATGTCCAGGCTGGAAGCGAACTTTTGCCATATGCCCGCCGCCTGGCCAAGGATAAAGGCGGCCGGCTTTTGGTCTTAGCTGGCATGATGAAGGACAAGGACTTGAGTGACTTTCTGACTCTGCTGAAAAATGAAAAAGTCACCTTGACCAGCCTGGCTTACCCGCGGGCAGCTAAAAAAGCTGACTTCCCGGCCTGGGTCCAGGAAAAATTTGCCTATGAGGGCGATTTGGGCCAGGCATTAAAGCAAGTGATGGCGGAAGCTGGAGACCGGGACTTGATCTTGGTTACGGGTTCATTTTACTTGGTCAGCGCGGTCTTGCAGCTTCTGCAGAGTGCCTGAGCATGAAGGGGGAAAATATGCGTGTTGCAGGTTTAAAGGCGGACAAGCAGGGGGTCATTTTTGACATGGACGGCCTCCTGGTCAACTCCGAAGAGCTCTACTGGCAGGCCAATATCCAGGCCGCCCGGGAATACAAGCTGGGCATCAGCGATGATGCTTACCTGGACCTGGTTGGAGCCAGCGTCAAGGCCATGGATGCCTTTTATGAAAAATATTTTCCAAGCGATGAGGTCCGCCAGGCTTTTGTAAAGCGGACCGACGACCTGGTCTGGGAATGGACCGACCAGGGCAAGCTGAAGCTGAAGGCCGGGGTCAAGGAGGCTCTGGAGCACTTTAATGACCTGGGCTTAACCGTCGGGATCGCCAGCAACAACTATAAGAGCGTGGTTGACCACAATCTCTGGGTGACCGGCTGCCGGAACAGCTTTGACTTTATCGTCACCCATGACGAAGTTGCTGAGAAAAAGCTCCGGTCCAAGCCTTTCCCGGACCTCTATCTGGCTGCCCAAGAGCGCAGCGGCCTGGGTAAAGACCAGCTCTTGATCTTTGAAGACTCCAGCATGGGGGTCGAAGCGGCGGAAAATGCTGGGATTGACTGCGTCATGATTCCCGACATCAAGCCCGCTTCAGCCGAAGACCGGGCCAGAGCCCAGCTGATTTGCCCAGACTTTTTTGACTTTTTGAAAAAAATTTCTTAGTTTTTGGCGTAATTAGTAGTAGAGCGTAAAAATAAGGAGGAAATGCAAATGACCGAAACTACGCAAAACTACTATTATGTTGAAAGTGACCGCGACCTGCTCAAGCTGCTCTTTGACCAGCTGCCCTGCCAGAGTCTGGAAGACCTGTTGCAGCTACTGGATCAAAAGCACATTGCCAGCTTCAAGGACATCTTGGACTACACGTCAGGACCGGACTGCCCCAATGATCTGGCCTTGACCATCGAGGTGGCCATGGACCGATTGCGGCGGACTGACATGCGGCGCAGCTCTGACTGGGCCAGCAGCTCTAAGATTGGCAACTACCTGGCTAATAAACTGCTGGGGCAAAAGCAGGAGCAGTTCTGGGTCCTCTATTTTGACCAGCAGCAGAATCTCCTGGGGGAAAAAATGCTTTTCCAAGGCACCCTGGACCGGTCCTGGGTTCACCCCAGAGAAATCTTCCGCTGGGCGGTGGTCTACGGCTGCGCCAGCATCATCGTGGCCCACAACCATCCCAGCGGGGCGCTGACCCCGTCAGACAATGACCTGGAATTGACCAAGGGCTTGAAAAAAGCCAGCAAGATCATGAAGATCACCTTTTTGGACCACTTCATCATCGGCGGGGGTGAATATTTGAGCCTGCGGGAGCGGGAATTGTTTTAAAATTAGCTTAATTTTCCGCCAATCCATGACTTTCACGGGTATTATGCTATAATTAAGCAAGATTAAGCGAGTAAATAAGGAGAGATATCCGTGTTTGGATTAGGTTCAAAGAATATCGGTATTGACCTGGGTACCGCCAACACCCTGGTCTACGTTGAAGGCAAAGGCATCGTTTTGCGTGAACCTTCAGTTGTTGCCAAGAATACCAAGACTGGCGAAGTTATTGCAGTAGGTTCAGAAGCCAAGGAAATGATCGGCAGAACTCCAGGCTCAATCGTGGCTATCCGCCCGATGAAGGACGGGGTTATCGCTGACTATGACACGACCGCGGCTATGCTTAAGTACTTTATGGGCAAGACGGTCGGCAATTCCAAGCCTTCAGTCATGATCTGCGTGCCTTCAGGCGTTACTGAAGTTGAAAAGCGCGCTGTTATCGAAGCTGCCCGGGTGGCAGGGGCCAGAGAAGCTTACGTGATTGAAGAACCATTCGCCGCAGCTGTTGGTGCCGGTTTGCCGGTTATGGAACCAACTGGTTCCATGGTCGTTGACATTGGTGGTGGTACGACTGACGTAGCCACTATTTCCCTGGGCGGGATTGTTTCTTCAACTTCCATTCGCCAGGCTGGTGACAAGTTCAACCAAGCAATCACCAACTTTGTGCACAGTAAGTACAACTTGCTGATCGGTGAAAGAACCGCTGAAGACATCAAGATCCAAATTGGTTCAGCTTCTGTTGAAGCAGCCAAGGAAATCGAATCAAAGACCATCCGCGGCCGGGACCTGGTGTCAGGCTTGCCAAAGTCATTGGAAATCAGTGCCGTTGACGTTGCAACTGCTATTCAAGACGTTGTTCAAGACATCATTGTTGCGATCAAGGAAACCTTGGAATTGACTTCTCCTGAAATTGCCGCAGACGTAATTGACCATGGTATCGTCCTGACCGGTGGTGGTGCCCTGCTCAAGAACTTGCCAGAAGTCATCTCTGACGCGACCAAGGTGCCTGTCTTCATCGCTCAAGATCCGCTTGACTGTGTAGCAATCGGTACCGGTGAATCTTTGAAGCACCTGGACGTAATGCGGAAGACTAGCAGATAAGAAATAAGAAAACCGGCCTCCGAGCCGGTTTTTATATTGGATGGGTGTTTATGAAGAATTTTTTTCAAAACAGAAAAATGCTGGCGGCTTTCGGGACCGTGGCGGTTTTGGCAGCCCTGCTGGGCTCAACGGTGATGCTGAGAAACAACCTGAGCGCGCCGCTTTTGATCCAGCGCCTGGGCAATGACATCGTCTCCGTGGGCTCAAGAATCGTGAGCGTGCCGGTTTCCTGGTTTACTGACGGAATTGACAGCGTCAAGGACTTGCAGAACGCGGCTGATGAAAACAGTCACTTAAAAAAGAAGGTGGCTGAGCTGGCCCAGGTCGAAGCCAGAAATGCTGCCCTGGAAAAGGAAAACAAGCAGCTGAAAGCTGCCGCTGGAATTAAAAAGACCTTGACCGGCTACACGACCACGACTGCTTCAGTAATTTCCCGCTCCAGCGACAGCTGGTCAGAAGTCTTGACCATTGACAAGGGCAAGAGCTCCGGCTTGAAGAAGGACATGGCGGTCATGTCCGGCGGCGGCGTGATTGGCCGGATCCTGGAAGTCGACGCGGCCACCAGCAAGGTAGAACTGATCACCACGACTGACAGCTCAGCCAACCGTTTTGCCGTGCAAGCCACGACAGACACGGGCAAGGTTTTGCACGGGATCATCACCGTCCAGTCAAACGGCACTTTGACCTTTACCCAGGCCTCCAGCTCAAGCAAGCTGAAGAAGGGAACCAAGGTTTACACCAGCGGCCTAGGCGGGACTTCACCGAAGGGGCTTTTGATCGGGACGGTGGCGGAAACCACCAAGGACAGCTTTGGCCTGTCTGACTTGATCAAGATCAAGCCGGCCGGCAATTTGAGCGACGCGTCCGTGGTAACGGTCGTCAAAAGGAGCGTGGCTGGCTAATGCGGATTTTCAAGCAATGGGTTTTGGCCATCGCCCTTTACCTGGCTCTAGTTATGGAGGGGACCCTGTCCGTTTACCTGCAGCCGGCCTTGACTTACCAGCACGGCCGGGCGGGGTTCTTGCTCCTGCCAATCGCCGTTTTGATCATCGCCTATGAAGACGAAAGAAACGAGAAGGAAATCTGGCTGGCCCTGGCGGTCGGGGTAGTTGCCGACCTCTACTTCTGGGGGATCATCGGGATCTACACCTTTATCCTGCCGGCCCTGTCGGCTTTTGGCCGCTGGTATGCCCGGGTCTTTCCAGAACTCTTCGTTTTCCGCCTGCTGGGCAACATCGTGGCCATTACCGTCAGCTGCCTTTACACCTGGCTGGTTTTCCGTTTGATCGGCTGGACTGATTTGACCTTGAAGGCCATCGGCTTCAGCCTCTTATACACGGCCGGATGGACGACCGGGATCAGCCTGGCAACTTACTGGCTTTGGGCCAAGCTGGCCAGATCTTATCCTTTCCTGGTTGACCTGGACAATTACCGGTATTAATGAGCAATAAAAAAGCGGCCAGCGTGAAGCTGACCGCTTTTGAGCGTATTGCAGATTTATTGGGCAGTTAAGTAGTAAAGAACAGAGGCTGCCACGCCAAAGAGCGTGATCAAAGCCATCAAGACTATCATGAAATTCTCAATTTTTTGAAATGTTGACTTTTTCTTTTTACGTGCCATAGAAGCCTCCTATATGAGAGTGATTATAACCTTTTTGGCGGCGATTTGCAATTTCCTTGCTGCACTTTAAGAGAAAAATAAAAATGTGCTAAACTAGCTAGCAGATGGAGGAAAATTATGCTGATGATATTCTTATTGCCGGCCTTTGGCCTGGCTTGCGCCTACCTGGTCAACCTGATCTGGCCTAAAGCCGCCTTTAAAGGCTATGACGTCATGCCTTTCTTTTTGATCTACGCCTGCCAGCTGATGACCAACTTAAAGGGCGTGCCATCCTTTTTACCGGCCGGCTTTTTGCTTTACTTCATATTGATATTGCTGGCCGCCATCAGATGGGCCATGATCAACAAGAACATTTCCTTAGGGAAGATGTTCCGCCAGTTCTGGTCCTACCTGGATGCCTGCAGTTTCTTTTGGTATTGCGGATTGCTTTTGGTCGTTATGATCTGACAAATTACTGTCAGCCGCTTAGCGCGGCTGGCAGTTTTTTAATTTTTTCGGAAATCTGCTTGTGCTTTTCAGATATTGTGGTTTAAAGTGGGGATTTGTGGTAAATTGTTAACAGAAGGGAGGAGCCTGCCATGTTCATGGGCGAATACCAGCACAATTTGGACGCCAAAGGCCGTTTGATTATCCCGGCCAAGCTGCGTGAACAGATTGGGCCAGCCATGGTTTTGACCCGGGGCATGGAAGGCTGCATTTTTGGCTATCCTTTGACGGAATGGGCCAAGATCGAGGCCAAACTGGCCAAGCTTCCCTTGACGAAGAAGAACGCGCGGAGCTTTACCCGGATGTTTTATTCCGGCGCTATGGAAGGCGAATTCGACAGGCAGGGGAGAATCAACTTGTCCCCCACCTTGAAGAAGCACGCCGGCCTGGTCAAGGAATGCGTCATTGTCGGCGTCTCCAACCGGATTGAAATCTGGGCTAAGGAGCGCTGGGAAGAGTATTCTGACGAAGCCAACGAAAGTTATGATGAAATTGCGGAAGATTTGGACGATATCGAGTTATAAAGATGGAATTTAAGCATACTAGCGTGTTATTGCACGAAACAATCGACAACCTGGCCCCACAAAGCGGCGGCACATATGTGGATGCCACCTTCGGCGGGGGCGGGCATGCAAGATACCTGCTTAGTAAGCTGGACAAAGGAAATCTAATCGGTTTCGACCAGGACCAGTACGCGATTGACACCGCCCAGAGCAATTTTGCTGCCTTTTTAAAAGAAGACAGCCAGCCCCGCCTGCAGCTGGTTCACAACAACTTCAGCCACTTAAAAGAGGAGCTGGCCAAGCTGGGGATTAGCGGCATTGACGGCATCTACTACGACTTGGGTGTTTCATCTCCGCAATTGGACCAGGCTGAACGTGGTTTTTCCTACCGTTTTGACGCAAGGCTGGACATGCGGATGGACCAGAGCCAGGACTTTGATGCTTACCAGCTGGTCAACCAGTATGACCAAAAGCAGCTGGCTGACGTCCTTTACCGCTACGGCGATGAGAAGTTTTCCCGGCAGATCGCCAGAAAGATCGTTGAAAGAAGACGGGTCAAGCCGATTGAAACTACTTTTGAGTTAGTGGAGATCATTAAGGAAGCAATTCCGGCAGCAGCCCGCCGCAGCGGCGGCCACCCAGCCAAGAAGAGCTTCCAGGCCATCCGGGTGGAAGTCAACCACGAGCTGGACGTTTTGCGGGCATCTTTGGAAGAAGCCATCAGCCTGCTCAATCCCGGCGGCCGGATCTCCGTCATCACCTTCCAGTCTTTGGAAGACAAGATCGTCAAGCAGACCTTCAAGAAGTATTCAGAAGTTGAAATTCCCCGCGGGATGCCGGTTGTGCCCGAGGGGATCAAGCCAACTTTACGCCTGGTCAACCGCAAGCCGATTACGGCCAGCGAGGAAGAACTGGCGGAAAACAACCGATCACACAGTGCAAAGTTAAGAGTAGCAGAGAAGTTATAAAGAGGACCACAATGGCTGGAAACACAGTTAGAAAATACAATTACGAACCAGAAGAGGAAGCCCGGAAAAGTCCTCGTTTGGTGGTTGATCCGCAGAAGGTGTCATACTCAGCTTTTGAAAAGCTGCTGGCAGTCTTGGGCCTGCTTGGGGCAGTTGCCTTGATTACCTTGAACGTGTCGGCTAGCGTTTCGGCGACTTACGCCCAGCGGCAGCTGACCAACGTCAAGGAATCAATTACCAAGCAAAAGAACGCAACAGCTGACTTGCAGCAGGAAATCGGTGAGCTGTCATCAAATACCCGCCTGAACAAGATCGCCCAAAGTCAAGGACTGAAGTTGCGTGAAAATAACATTAGGACAATTCGCTAATGAAGAAGACCACTAATTTAAGAAAAATAAAATCCAGAGCACACGGCTATCGCTTTACAGTTGGGAGAATTCTAGAGCTAGTCGTTGCTTTGGTTTTTCTTTTTTTTGCCGGCCGCATGCTTTATTTGTCGATTTCAAAAACGATTGATGGCCAGGACATCAGCAAGAGAACTGCCGCGATCTACCGCCGCAACACCGTATTGACCGCTAACCGGGGCACGATTTATGACAAGAACGGCTTGATCATTGCCCAGGATTCCCACACCTACACGGTCTACGCGATTTTGGACAAGACTTATGTTGACTCCAAGAAGAAACCACTCTATGTTCAAGACAAGGAGAAAACGGCTGATAAGCTGGCCACGGTTTTGCCCCTTTCCAAGGCAAAAATCCTCAAGTATCTGAACCCGAAAAATAAAAACACCTTCCAGGTTCAGTTCGGGACAGCCGGGTCCGGTCTGACCCTGACTGAGAAAAAGAAGATCCAGGCCATGCACCTGACCGGGATTAAGTTCATGGAAACGCCGTCGCGCTTGTATCCAAACGGGGTTTTCGCCTCTAACGTGGTCGGCTATACGGTTTCTCAAACCAATTCCAAGACGCAGACGACGGAACTGGAAGGGGTGACCGGGCTTGAAGCCTACTTCAATAAGATCCTCAAGGGGACCAACGGCTATGAGACCAGCATGGTCGACTCTTCAGAAAACCAGCTGCCAAGCGGATCCCACTCCTATAAGGCGGCTAAAGACGGGGACAATCTATATTTGACGATTGACTCCCAGCTCCAGAGCGCCCTAGAAACCTATATGAGCAAGGTGCAGAAGAACTACAAGCCGAAAGCTATGACAGCGGTCATTGAGGACTTGAAGACAGGGAAGATCCTGGCAGCCTCCCAGCGGCCGACCTTCAACTCTCAGACCAAGGCTGGAATCAGCAAGGCCGGCAGCAACCTCCTGGTCCAGTCCAGCTATGAGCCGGGTTCTGTTTTCAAGATCCTGTCTCTGGCCGCCGCGGTCAACAGCGGCAACTACAACCCTAAGTCCTACTACCGGTCAGGGTCAATCACCGTTTCCGGCTCCACTATCTATGACTGGCAGAAGTCCGGCTGGGGGACGATCCCGTTCTCCCAGGCCTTCCCGCGCTCCAGCAATGTCGGGATGGTCTACCTGGAAAAGAAGATCGGAGCCAAGCTCTGGCGCAAGTACCTCAAGATGTTCCGCATCACCCACAAGACCGGGATTACCCTGCCAGGTGAAGTTTCCGGCAGCTTGTCCTTCTCAAGTCCGGTTGACCAGGCGGTAACTTCCTTTGGCCAAGGGGTCACGGTCAATGTCATGCAGATGATGCAGGTTTACAGTGCCCTGGCCAACAACGGGCAGATGGTTAAGCCGCAACTGGTGGAAAAAATCACCGATTCTTCGGGCAAGACAATCAAGAGCTACAAGGTCCAGAAGGTTGGCAAGAAGATTTTTACTGCCCAGACCAGAAAAGTAGTCATGCAGAACATGAAGAAGGTTTTGGACAAGGAAATCGGGACCGGCCACATCTACTACATGAAGGGGAAGGACTTCGGGATCAAGACCGGGACGGCTCAGATTGCCAAGTCAACCGGCGGCTACATGACCGGGGACCGGGACTATGTCTTCTCAGTCGTGGGGATTACCCCAACTGCCAATCCCCGCTACTGCATCTATTTGACCATGAAGCAGCCAAGCAAGCTGGGCAGCGGGGCCGAAACCATCCTGGCCCAGATCTTTAAGCCGATGATGAGCCGGCTGGTTCTTTTGAACAAGGGGGACAAGTCAGCTTCGGCCGTGGTCAAGGTGCCGAAGTTTACCGGCATGACCTATGCCAAGGCGAAAAAGGCCGCGACCTTAAATGGTCTTTCCCTGGTTCGTCTGGGGACTGGTTCCAAGGTCCTCAGCCAAAAGGCAGGGGCCGGTGAAACGGTATCCGTTGGCAGCACCGTCTTTGCCTTGACTAGCGGCAAGATCAGCCTGCCGGATTTGACCGGCTGGAGTGAAAGCCAGATTGAGGCCTACGCCTCCCTGGCTGGCATCAAGCTGCAGCTGTCAGGCAGCGGCAAGGTCAAGTCACAGAGCCTGGCCCAGGGGACGGTAGTTAAATCAGGGACGAAATTGAAAGTAGAGTTAAAGGAGTAATAGATCGATGCAAGCAAGTTTGATTGCTTTTATGATTTCACTGGTACTGAGCGCCTTGCTTTTGCCATGGCTGATCATCTGGATGAGAAGCCACGACGAAGGCCAGCAGATCCGGGATGAAGGGCCGAAATGGCATGAAAAGAAGTCGGGAACCCCGACCATGGGGGGCACGGTCTTCGTGCTTTCAGCCGCGGTCGCAACGGTTGCCATCTGTGCTTACAAGGGCCAGCTGTCTAAGACAGTCTGGATTTTGTTAGTTGCCCTTTTGGGCTACGGGATCATCGGCTTTTTGGATGACGGCTTGAAGCTGTTTTTCAAGCGGAACCTGGGCCTGAGAGCCTGGCAAAAAATGGCCCTGCAGCTGCTCGTCGCTGCTGCTGGTATCGTTTTGCTGGCAGCCAGTGACAACTTTGACTTCCCTCTTTACCTGCCTTTTGCCGGGGTGGTCAAGAACGTGGCCCTCTTTACCTTGTTTGAAGTCTTCTGGCTGGTTGGCTTTTCAAATGCCGTCAACCTGTCTGATGGTCTGGACGGCCTGGCAACCGGTCTGTCCTTTATCGCTTACAGCACTTACGCCTGGCTGGCCTTTAAGAGCCAGAACTTCGGCGTTCTGGTCTTCTGTATGGCGGTAATGGGGGGCCTGGCAGCCTTCTTCATGTTCAACCACAAGCCGGCCAAGATTTTCATGGGGGATGCCGGTTCCCTGGCCCTCGGGGGCGGTTTGGCGGCAGTCAGCATCTTTTTGGGCCGGCCATGGTCCTTGCTGTTGGTCGGGATTGTCTTTGTCTGCGAAACGGCCAGCGTTATCTTGCAGGTTGCCTCATTTAAGACGACTGGCAAGCGGATTTTTAAGATGACGCCAATCCACCACCACTTTGAAATGCTGGGCTGGTCTGAATGGAAGGTCGACCTGGTCTTCTGGCTGGTCGGGCTGGTTGGCAGCGGAATTTACTTGATGATTTGGGGATAATTAACGATGAAAGAAATCGATAAATATGCTGGTAAAAACATTCTTGTTTTAGGTCTGGGCCGGAGCGGCTTTGCGGTCAGCAAGCTGCTCCTTAAGCTGGGCGCGCGTTTGACTTTAAACGACAAGGCCGACTTGGCTGCTGACCCGAAGGCTAAGCAGTTAGCTGACCTGGGCGTCAGAGTAATTGGCGGCAGCCACCCGGTTGACCTGTTTGACCAAGAAAAGTTTGACTACCTGGTTAAAAACCCCGGCATCCCTTACGAGAACCCGATGGTGGCTAAGGCCAGCGAAAAAGGGGTTCCGATCATCACTGAACCTGAAGTTGCTTTAAGCGCCAGTGAGTCGCCTTATGTCTGCGTCACTGGTTCAAACGGCAAGACCACCACGGTCATGCTGACCCAGCAGATCATGGATCACTACCTGCAAAAGCAGGGCCACCACGCTTACGCGGTCGGCAACATCGGCTGGCCGATTTCTGAAGTAGTTTTAAACCAGGCCGGCCCAGACGACCTGCTGGTCGTGGAAATGTCCAGCTTCCAGCTGATGGGGGTAACCGACATTGAGCCAAAGGTAGCCGCCATCGTTGACATCTATAACAATGTCCACCTGGACTACCACAAGACTTTTGATAACTATGTTGACGCCAAGCTGAACGTTGGCCGCTTCCAAAAGGCCAGCGACTACTTCCTGGCCAACTTTGACCAAAAGGATATCCTGACTAGAGAAGAAAAGGCAACTAAGGCCAAGATTCTGACCTTCAGTGAAAATGATCCAGCTGCAGACTTCTACATTGGCCAGGACTACTTGATGCATGGCGAAGAAAAGATGATGAAGATTGCCGACATCAAGCTGCCGGGGATCCACAATTTGCAAAACTCCCTGGTTGCCATCGGCATCAGCAGCCTGATGGGGGCGGGCAAGGACGACATCGCGGCCGTTTTGTCCACCTTCACCGGGGCTGAACACCGCCTGCAGTACGTGACCACCCTTGACGGGGTCAAGGTCTACAATGACTCCAAGTCAACCAACATTGAAGCAGCCACCGTGGCCATCCAGTCCTTCAAGCAGCCGGAAGTCCTTTTGGCCGGGGGCCTGGACCGGGGCTTTGTCTTTGATTCCCTGGTTGATCTGCTTAAAAAGCACGTCAAGGCCATCGTAACTTACGGGGAAACCCGTTACCTGCTGGCGGACGCGGCCAGAAAGGCCGGAATCAAGACCATCGTGGTCGTTGACAACCTGCACGAAGGGGTTAAGGCAGCATCCAAGCTGGCTGAAGCCGGCGACGTCCTGCTCTTTTCACCGGCCTGCGCTTCCTGGGACCAGTTCAAGACCTTTGAAGAACGCGGCGAATATTTTGTCAAGTATGTAAAAGAATTGGAAGAGAAATAAAATGAGAGTTATTTTTTCTGGTGGCGGCACTGGCGGCCACATTTATCCCATCATGGCCTTGATTGAACGCCTGAAGGAAGAAGGCATTTGCCAAGACGATGAGATTTTGTTCGTCGGCACCAAGAAGGGGCTGGAATCCAAGATCGTGCCTGCCGCCGGGGTCAACTTTAAGACCATCGACATCCAAGGCTTTGACAGAAAGCACCTGTTGAACAATGTTAAGACCATCCATCTCTTTTTAAAGGCGACTAAGCGGGCCAAGGAAATTTTGGCTGACTTTCAGCCGGACGTTGTCCTGGGCACTGGCGGCTACGTCAGCGGGGCGATTGTCTACGAAGCCAGCAAGATGAAGATTCCGACCATGATCCACGAGTCCAACTCCGTGGTCGGGGTGGCCAACAAGTTCTTAGGCCACTACGTGGACAAGATCTGCTATACTTTTGACGACGCGGCCAAGGAATTTTCGGAAAAAAAGAAGCTGGTCAAGACCGGCAACCCGCGTTCCCAGCAGGTTTTGAGCTTAAATGCCAAGCCAGTTGACCTGGCAGGCGATTTGGGCCTTAACCCCCAGATTCCGACTGTCCTGGTCTTCGGGGGTTCACGGGGCGCCTTGGCCATCAACCGGGTCATGCTCAAGTCTTTGATGGAGCTGAAGAAGAAGCCTTACCAAGTGATCTGGGCAACCGGGACTTACTACTATGACGCGATTGAGAAAAAGCTGGCTGATGTTGACTACGGCGACTCCATCAAGGTCGTGCCGTATATCGCCAACATGCCGGGCCTTTTGCCGGAAATGACCTGCGTTGTTTCTCGGTCCGGGGCAACCAGCCTGGCTGAGTTCACGGCCTTGGGCGTGCCAGTCATCTTGATTCCCAGTCCTAACGTGACCCACAACCACCAGATGAAGAATGCCATGGACCTGGAAAAGGCCGGGGCGGCTTTGGTGATTGCGGAAGATGATCTGAACGAAAACACCTTCGTGTCCTCCATTGACCACCTGCTTTTGGACCAGAGCTATGCCGAAAAAATGCGGCAGGCTTCCAAGGCCTTGGGCGTGCCCGATGCATCTGACCAGGTCATCAAGGTCATGAAGGAAATTGCCAAGAAGAACTGATAATAAACGATTAGGAGGAAGCAATGGCTCGCAAACGGATAACCCGCAGAGACCCAGAAGAGGAGCTCTCTAAATTCTTACGCCACGAACCTGGACAGGGGCAGGAAACGCGCAAATTGTCGAGCCAGCTTACTTCGCTTAAGAAAGAACGCCGGCGGGGCCTGCTTACCCGGCTGGGTTCGATCATGGCCGTCTGCCTTTTGGCTATCGCTTTTTTAACCTACTACGTCTCGCCTTTAGCCGACGTATCAACGGTCAGGGTGCTCGGAGCTGATGACCTAGATGGCAAAAGCATGGTTGAAGTAGCCCAGATCAAGGCTTCTGACAAGGTCGTTGATGCCTTGCGGGGGCAAAAGAAGATCAGCAAGAAGCTGGCCGCTAAATACCCTGAAGTGGCTTCGGTCACTTTATCGGTCAAGGGGCTGAACACCTTGAACATGCAGGTGCATGAGCGGAAAGTGATCGGCTATATTAAAGACGGGTCCAGCTACCGGAAAATTCTCGCCAACGGGGAACTGGGCACCAAGAGCCTGGCCTGGAGCGAGGTCGACCATGACAAGCCGCTTTTTATCGGCTACAGCAAGCAGGTGGCCTTGAAGACCAACCTTAAAATTTTTAACTCTTTTCCTGAATATTTCAAAAAGCAAGTCAAGATGCTGTCTGGCAATACCAGGCGCAAAACCCAGATGGTTCTGGTCATGAAAGATGGCAATGTGATAATCGGCAACACTGAGACGATAAAATCCAAGGTTAAGTACTATAACTCGATTAAACAGGATTTGACAACCAACAGTGTCATTGACATGGAAGTCGGTGCCTTTACCCGCCCTTTGACTAGCGCGGAAAAAAAGGCTTACGGCTTGTCTTAATTTTGTATCTTTAAATAATTATGATATTATCTATATATTAGAATTGGGGTAAGGAAACTTGGATAATTCAACTTTGTTAGTTGGTTTGGACATTGGGACCACGAGCATCAAAGTCGTTGTTGCCGACGCCGCTCATCAAGAGCTGCAGGTTTACGGGGCAGTTGCCGCTCCTACGCGGGGGATGCGGCATGGCAAGATCGTTGATATCGATCAAGTTGCTGAATCTGTCAAAAACGCTATCCAGCAGGTCAGCGAGAAGACCAATAGCAAGATCAACCGGGTAGTGACTGCCTTGCCAGTCAGCATGCTGCAGCTGGAAAGTACAACCGGCCTGGTCAATATTTCTGATTCCGGCAAGGAAGTAGCTAATGAAGACGTCCAGCGGGTCATGTACGCGGCTACCAAGGCTGCCAAGAAAAAGGACCGGCAGGTAGTGGCCTTCTTCCCCAGCCGCTTTTTGATCGACGGGGAAAAGGACGTTGACGACCCGCGGACCATGATTGCCCGCTCCCTTCTCGTCCAGGGGCTGGTAATGACGGCGCCGTCAGCGGAGATTCACAACATCAACACGGTCTTAAAGCACGCTGACATCCAGAACAACTTCTTTGTTCCGGCACCGATGGCTTTTTCCAGCGTAGCCCTGGATGAGGCAGAGAGAACCTTCGGGGCAATTCTGCTGGACATGGGCGGCGGCAGCACGACCGCCACGGTCATCCGCGATGGCCAGATCAAGTACGCTACCGTCGACTTGAAGGGGGCGGCCGACATTACCCACGACATTTCCGTGGTTTTGTCAACGACAATGAGCGATGCTGAAGCTTTGAAGCGGGATTATGGCTATGCCGACCCGGACCTGGCTTCAGAAAATGAAAAATTCGCGGTCAAGGCTGTAGGCAAGGACGAAAACAACCTGGTCAGCGAGAAGTATCTCAGTGAGATCATCAATGCCCGTCTGCAGCAGATCCTGCGCCGGGTGGGCCGGGGCCTTTACAACCATGATGCCCTGTCTTTGCCGGCCGGGGTTATTATTACCGGGGGCAGCGCTCTTTTGGCCGGGATTGATGACCTGGTAGCGGCTGACTATGACGTTAAGGCCAAGATCTACCAGCCAGCCCAGATTGGCCTGCGCAATCCGGTTTATTCAGTGGCCTACGGGATCGTCAACTATGCCAACAACCTAAGCGATATCGGCTACCTGGCCAACACCGTGATTTATCATGATTCAGCTCTTGCTTCAAACGAGCGGCCGACCAGTGCCGGAAATAGTCAAAAAAATGCTAAAAGAGTGACGAAGAAAGCTGAAAATAATACTGAATTAGCTTATAATAAGACTAAGCTTGATGGGGAAGTAGACACTGAAACCCGGCATGAAGAAAAGACTAATAATAACGAAAATAAAAACAAGGGCTTAGCTGCATTTCTCAGAAAGTTCTTTGATTAAGGGTGGTAAACGTAGATGGCTTTGGATTTTACTTTTGATTCAGATGACAACAACAACGCAGTTATCAAAGTAATTGGTGTTGGCGGGGCAGGCGGCAATGCCGTCAACCGGATGATTGAAGACGGCGTTCAAGGCGTCTCTTTTATCGCGGCCAACACTGATGTACAGGCTTTGAACAGCAACAACGCTGAAGTTAAGATTCAGCTGGGGCCGAAACTGACCAGGGGCTTGGGGGCAGGTTCACATCCTGAAACCGGGCAAAAGGCCGCTGAAGAAAGCGAAGAAACGATTGAAGACGCACTTAAGGGTGCTGACATGATTTTCATCACTGCCGGCATGGGCGGTGGTACTGGTACCGGGGCAGCCCCGGTAATCGCCAAAATTGCCCGGGAAACCGGTGCTTTGACGGTTGGGGTGGTTACCCGTCCATTCAGCTTTGAAGGCCCTAAGCGGTCCAAGAACGCCGCTGAGGGAATTGCCAAGCTGAAGGAATACGTTGACACCCTGGTCATCGTTGCCAACAACCGGCTTTTGGAAATCGTTGACAAGAAGACACCGATGATGGAAGCATTCAAGGAAGCCGACAACGTCCTCAAGCAGGGTGTCCAGGGCATTTCCGACTTGATCACTTCAACTGACTACGTGAACCTGGACTTTGCTGACGTCAAGACGGTCATGGAAAACCAGGGGGCAGCCTTGATGGGGATCGGCCGGGCCAGCGGCGAAAACCGGACGGTGGAAGCAACCAAGATGGCGATTTCCTCACCGCTTTTGGAAGTTTCCATCGACGGGGCCAAGCAGGTCCTCTTGAACATCACTGGCGGTCCGGACTTGACCCTGTTTGAAGCTCAGGATGCTTCAGAAATCGTTTCAACGGCTGCCGGCGAAGATGTCAACATCATCTTCGGTACGGCCATCAACCCTAACCTGGGCGATGAAGTCGTGGTTACGGTGATCGCTACCGGGATTGATGACGAAGCTGAAGCAGCTGCTTCCAAGCAATTGCCAGGCCGCGGCCACCAAGTGAGTGCGCCTAGAGAAAAGCCAGCTGCGCCTAAGATCTTGACTCCGGAAGAAGCTGCTCCAGCTGCTCCAGTACAAGAAGCGCCAGTTCAAGCTGAAGCAGCTAAGCCGACCAGCCCGGTCAAGGAAGAGAAGCCAGCCATGATGGACCCGATCAGCGTTTGGGGCCTCAACGACGATGACTACTCAAGACGGCAAAACCCGGAAGAACAAAAGCGGCAGGCTGAAGAAAAGGAAGCGGCTTCGGATGCTGACCCAAGCAGCGCCATTTCCCAAATTGACATCAACACCGATTACGACGACGATGATGACGACGATATTCCGTTCTTCAAGCACCGCCGGGACCGGTAAAGGAGGCAGAGTAAATGAACAACAAATTTAAGGACTTTTTCGGCTTCGGCGACAACGATTCCTATGAGGAAAGAGACGCCTACGAGGAACATTACGACGAACAAGAAGAAATGCAAAATAGCAACCGGCCAACTAACAGCCGTGACAGCAATGTCGTGTCCATTAAGGCCGGCCAGGCTGGCAGCGGGCCAAGCAAGATCGTCCTTTACGAACCGCGGGTATATTCTGACGCTAAGGAAGTAGCCCAGAACCTGCTCAACCAAAGGGCGATCATCATCAACTTCAGCCGGATGGACGACGCTTCTGCCCGTCGGGTAGTCGACTTCATCACCGGGACAGTTTACGCCCTCAATGGTGAAATCCAGCGCGTCGGCGACAAGATCTTCCTGGCTACTCCGCCGAAGTTTGAAACTGACGGCAAGATCACTGAACTGCTTGATAAGAAAGATACTTTAGGTTAATGCAAACATTTTTGGTTTTTTTGTACCGGCTGCTCTACTTCATCTGTGAAGCTTACAGCCTCTTGATCATTATTGATGCCTTTATGTCTTGGATTCCGGCCATCAGCGAATCAGCGGCCGGCCGCTGGATCGACCGGATCGTCAACCCCTTCGTCAACCTTTTCCGGCAGGGGCCGATCCTGCGCTTGATCTACGCGACTGGCATCGACATTTCACCAATGATTGCACTGTTTGTGATCTACTTTGTCCAAAGCGTTGCCTTGGGCTGGCTCTTTAGCATTTTAGGGAGGATCTTCCTGTGATGGACAAGCGCCAGGCCAGCAGCTTTTACCCATATTTTGCAATTGAAGAAAGACCAACAATTGACCAATTTGTTGGTCTTTTTAATCGCCTCTTGTTTACCGGCCAGGCCTTTTTGACGGACTTCCTGGACCCCCGGCAAAGGCAGATCATGGAGACGATCGCCGGCGAGGAAGCCATCGTGCAGGCTTTTGGCGGCTATGAAGAAGCGGAAAAGTGCCGGCTCTACATCAGCCTGGAATGGGAGAACCTGCGCCCAGATGACTACCACGTTCAGCTTTTTGAAATTGAATACCCGCAAAAATTTGCCAGTCTCCGCCACAGCCAGATTCTGGGCAGCCTGGCCAATTCCGGGGTAAAAACAGATACTTTTGGCGACATCATCACGGACGGGCAAGGCCGGTGGCAGTTTTTCGCGGAAAAAGAACTGGCTGGCTTTTTTGCCAGTCAAATCGACCGGATGGGGCCAGTCAAGGTCCGCCTGGAAGAGAAGCCCTTAAAAGACCGCCTGGAAGCAGAAGACAATTCCGAGATCATTACCGCTGTAGCTTCCTCCATGCGCCTGGACGCGGTTTTAGCGGCTCTAAGCAATAAGTCCCGCAGCCAGGTTAAAGAGGCCCTGGAGGCCGGCGAGGTCCGCTTAAACTGGCATGAAGAAGAAAAAGGTGAAAGCCTGCTGAAAGTTGGCGACATCTTGAGCCTGCGCCGCTTTGGCCGGGTCAAGCTCTTGTCTGTCCAGCCCAGCAAAAAAGGCCGCCTGCGGGTGGAAGGCCAGTTTTGGCCAGCAAAAAGGCAATAAATATTTGACAAAGGGCTGGTTGATGCCTTAAACTCTTTTACTGTAGATAGAGAACTTTTTTATTGTTTTTTATCTCTTACATAATTACGATTAATAAATCAGACTGACAGTCCTGCTTAAAGGCGACCTTAGCGAGTTAATGATGGTGGAAGATTAACACAAGCCGGCGAGCGATCAGCTGCCGATTGGTCTGAGCGGGGGCCGGCACGATAAGCCAGCAGGAGTGGGGCTCTTCGGGGCTCAATTTAGGTGGTACCACGATAGTCTCGTCCTATTTTAGGATGAGGCTTTTTATTTTAGCGAAAGGATTTTTTATATGCGAGTTAAGGATACGCTGAACCTGGGCAAGACCAAGTTCCCAATGCGGGGCAACCTGCCCAAGCGGGAAGCAGAATGGGAAAAGAACTGGGAAGACCAGAAGTTTTATGAAAGACGCTTGAAGCTTAACGAAGGCCATGAAAGATTTGACCTTCACGACGGACCTCCATTTGCCAACGGCAACATTCACATGGGCCACGCCTTGAACAAGATCACCAAGGACATCATCGTCCGGAGCAAGAACATGGAAGGCTACTACGCTCCTTACGTTCCGGGCTGGGATACCCACGGCCTGCCAATTGAGCAGCAATTGACCAAGCAGGGCGTTGACCGCAAGACCATGGACCGGGCTGCTTACCGGGAATTGTGCCGGAAGTTTGCCATGGAGCAGGTTGAAAAGCAGCGGACCGACTTCAAGCGCCTGGGCGTTATGGGCGACTGGGACCACCCTTACATCACCCTTTTGCCGGAATTTGAAGCCGCAGAAATCCGGATCTTCGGCAAGATGTACGAAAATGGCTACATCTACCAAGGCAAGAAGCCGGTTTACTGGTCCTGGTCCAGTGAATCAACTTTGGCGGAAGCCGAAGTCGAATACCACGACGTGGAATCACCATCAATTTACATTTCCTTCCCGGTCAAGGACGGCAAGGGCAAGCTGAGTGAAGAAAACACCTACTTCCTGATCTGGACGACCACGCCATGGACTATTCCTTCCAACCAAGGGATTGCCGTTAACCCGAAGTTTGACTACTCAGTTGTTGAAGTTGGCGACCGCCGTTACGTTGTCGGTACTGACCGCTTGAGTGCCGTAGCCGAAATCTTGGGCTGGGACAGCTACAAGACTGTTCAGCACCTTAAGGGGACGGACATGGAATACATGGTGGCCAAGCACCCTTACATCGAAGGCCGCGACAGCCTTTTGATGGAAGCTGTCTACGTTACTGACGATGATGGTACCGGCCTGGTCCACACCGCTTCCGGCTTTGGTGAAGACGACTACAACACTGCCATGCGCTACGGCTTTGACGTTTTGTCCCCAATGGACAACAAGGGCTGCTTCACTGAAGAAATCCCTGACCCGGACCTGGTGGGCAAGTTCTACACTGACACCAACGAAATCGTCAAGGACAAGCTGACGGCTGCCGGCAACCTTTTGCACTACAGCACCTTTGTCCACTCCGCCGCTCACGACTGGCGGACCAAGAAGCCGGTAGTCTACCGGGCAACCACGCAATGGTTTGCCTCAATCTCCAAGTTCAGAGACCAGATCCTGGACCAGATTGAAAAGACCACCTTCTACCCGGCCTGGGGCAAGACCCGCCTTTACAACATGATCAAGGACCGGGGCGATTGGGTGATTTCCCGCCAACGTGCCTGGGGCGTGCCTTTGCCAATCTTCTACGCTGAAGACGGCACCGCCATCGTGACGCATGAAACCATCGAACACGTGGCTGACCTCTTTGCCAAGGAAGGCTCCAACGCCTGGTTCACCCACCCGGTTGAAGAACTTTTGCCAGAAGGCTTTACTTCAGAACACTCACCAAATGGCAAGTTCACCAAGGAAACTGACATCCTGGACGTTTGGTTTGACTCCGGGTCATCCTGGAGCGGGGTCCAGGCTCTGGGCAGAGACGTTCACTACCCGACTTCCATGTACCTGGAAGGCAGTGACCAATACCGGGGCTGGTTCAACTCCAGTTTGATCACCAGCGTGGCTACCAACGGGGTATCTCCTTACAAGTCAGTCCTGTCTCAAGGCTTTACTTTGGACGGGCAAGGACGGAAGATGTCCAAGTCATTGGGTAACACGATCGCTCCTAACGATGTCATCAAGCAAATGGGGGCCGAAATCATCCGCCTCTGGGTTGCTTCCGTTGACGCTTCCGGCGACGTCGGCGTGTCAATGGACATCCTGCGCCAGGTTTCAGAAGGCTACCGGAAGATCAGAAACACCTTCCGCTACATGCTGGCCAACACGGCTGACTTTGATCCGGAAAAGGACCGGGTAGCTTACAAGGACCTGCGCAAGATCGACCAGTACCTGGAAGTCAAGCTTAACGACTTAGTTGCCGAAAGCATTGTCAACTACGACAAGTATGACTTCGCTGACGTCTACAAGCTGGTCTTCAAGTTCATCACCAACGACCTGTCCGCCTTCTACCTGGACTTTGCCAAGGATGTCCTTTACATCGAAGGCAAGGACAGCCACGCCCGCCGGTCAATGCAGACGGTGATCTACGATGCCGCTGTCAAGCTGGCCAAGATCCTGGCACCAATTTTGCCGCACACCATGGGCGAAGTTTGGGGCTACTTGAAGGAAAAGGAAGAAGACGTCTACCTGTCCAACTTCCCTGAAATCGAAGACTACGCTGACGCTGACGACTTGAAGGAAAGCTGGGGCGAATTCATGAAGCTCCGCGACGATGTTTTGAAGGCTCTGGAAGAAGCCCGGGACCAAAAGCTGATCGGGAAGTCCTTTGAAGCCAGCGTAACGGTTTACCCAGGCGAAGCAGCCAAGGCTGCCTTGGACAAGCTGGCTGGGGAAGACTTCCGGGAAATCTTGATCGTGTCCAACCTGGTCATGGGCCAAGGGGAAGTACCGGCTGAAGCCAAGCAATTTGACCAGGCCAGCGTACTTGTCCGCCGGGCCGAAGGCGAAGTCTGCCTACGCTGCCGGATGTATCGGACTGACCTGGGCGCTGACAGCCGTTTGCCGCAGCTGTGCGGCCGCTGCGCATCTATCGTGGCCGGCGACCACCCGGAAATACTTGAAGAAGGCCTGGAAGACTAATGCGAACCGGACTTGTAAAACAATTTGCCGAAAAAGCAAGTTTCGGCTTTATCGAAGACGACCAAAATCACAAATTATATTTTGTCTTTTATACTGCCATCAAGGAGGAGGGCTATAAGAGGCTTGAAGTCGGCCAGCGGGTGAGATACCAGCTTGCCCAGGGTAAACACGGACTGCAGTGCATCAACGTTTACTTGGCCAAAGACTAAGCAAAGGAATGACATATGGATTTAAAGGAAACTGAAATTTCAACGAAGGAGGCTTTCCACGGCGGCTTCATCAACCTGCATGTTGAAACCGTGATGCTGCCAAACGGGAAAACCGCCTCCAGAGAGCTGGTCGACCACCGGCCTGCTGCCGCGGCCATCTGCATCAACGATGAAAAGAAGATGCTCCTGGTTACGCAATGGCGGGAAGCGATCAAGCAACTGACTCTCGAAATTCCAGCTGGAATGATTGATGCTAGCGACGTGAGTCCCTTGGATGCAATGAAGCGGGAGTTAAATGAAGAAGGCGGCCTGAAAGCCGAATACTGGGAAAAGGTTGCCGAATTCTACACTTCACCGGGATTTTCCAATGAAAAGCTGCACCTTTTCTACTGTGACACGCTCAGCCCAGTGGCTAACAAACTGGACCTGGACGAGGATGAATTTTTGACGGCAGAATGGTACAGCCTTGAAGAGTTAAAGAACCTGTTGACAGAGGGCAAAATTGTCGACGCAAAGACCATTTATGCTATTTCCGTATGGGAAAACATGCTGCTGACCGGTTCAGAAGGTTAGACTATGACAGAAAAACGTTCCGATTACCGCCGCCGCCAGGCAGAGCAAGCAGAAAAGGCAAATAGACAGGAAGCAGCTGATTCAGCTGCTTTTCCTGCTTTTAAGCAGGACCAGGACCAGAAGACCTTAAAGGCAGAAAGGCTGAAAAAAAGGCTGAATTTTGCTATCCTGGTCGTGTGCCTCTTGATCATCCTGGTTTGGGTGATTTTATTGAAATTTTAAACTGAATTGAGGATTACCGATGAAAATTGCAATCGTTGTTCCAATGGCTGAAGAAGCTGAATTTTATCATCAATACTTTTCCTCAGGTAAAAAAGAAATGTTCGGTTCAACGGAATTCGAACATTTTTCCGTTGCCGGCAACGATCTTTACCTGGGCTTGACCGGGATCGGCAAGGTCCAGGCGGCCATGAACCTGACCAGCCTCCTGGCCAAGGAAAAGATCGACCTGGTCATCATGACCGGGTCGGCAGGGTCCTTGCAAAAAGAAGTTCAGCGGATGGACCTGGTTTTACCAAGCGAATTCGCCTACCACGATGCCCACAACACTTCAGCGGGCAACTATGTCGAAGGACAGATCCCGCAGGAACCGGCCCGCTTTAAGCTGGACTGCGCGGAAAGAGACAAGTTCAAGGACTTTTTGGGCAAAAAGGGCGTGGCCTACAAGGAAGGCTTGGTCGTGACCGGGGATTCCTTCATCTCCTCTCAGGCACAAAAAGACGAAATTCTGGGCAATTTCCCAACCGCCCTGTGCGTGGAAATGGAGGGGGCAGCCTTTGCCCAAGTGGCCTACCACTTTAACGTTCCGCTGATCGCCTTGCGGGCCATCTCCGACAATGGGGATGAAGATGCTGACAACGATTTTGCAGCCTTTGTCAGAAAGGTCGGTGCCCAGGCGGCAGAACTGATCGTGGAATACTTAAGGGAGAATGATTTTTAATGAAGCAGGTATATCTTGACAACGCGGCAACCACGCCCATGTCACCGACCGTCATTGACGTGATCACGGATGAAATGGCCAATGACTTCGGCAATGCCTCCAGCACCCACACCCTGGGCCGGAAGGCCCGCAACAGCATGGAAACGGCCCGGCACACCATCGCCCAGGCAATCAATGCCAAAGACCAGGAGATTATTTTTACCTCCGGCGGTTCTGAAAGCAACAATACGGTAATTTTTGGCGTGGCGGAAATGCAAAAAGCAGTTGGCCGGCACTTGATTACGACCAAGATCGAACATGAATCAGTTTTAAAGTCCATGCAGCACCTGGAGGAGCTGGGCTATGAGGTGACCTACCTGGACGTGGACAGAGACGGGCATATTTCCCTTGACCAGCTCCGCGAGGCCATCAGACCAGACACGATTCTGGTCTCAGTCATGGCTGTCAACAACGAAGTCGGCAGCATCAACCCCCTCAAGGATATCGGCCAAATCGTCAAAGACAGCCAGGCCTTCTTCCATGTTGACGCTGTCCAGGGCCTGGGCAACATTGACCTGGACGTGAAAGAAATGGAAATCGACTTTATGTCGACTTCAGCCCACAAGATCAACGGGCCGAAATTCCTGGGCTTCCTGTATGAAAGAGACGGGATCCGTCTGCCAAACCGGATTTACGGCGGCGACCAGGAACTGAAGCGGCGGGCTGGTACGGAAAACGTGCCGGGGATTGCCGGCTTTGGCCAGGCTGTAGCGGAAGTTCAGGCAGAAAGCAAGGCTGACCTGCAGGCCAAATACACTGATTTCCAGAAAATCATCTTGAGCCGGCTGGATGAGAGCGGGGTGGCCTATGAGGTCAACAGCCCCTTGACCGGTTTGGTTTCCCACCATGTCTTGAATCTCCGTTTAAACGGTTTGTCCACTTATGTCCTTTTGGCCAACCTGGACCTGGCTGGCTTCGCTGTTTCAGGCGGGTCGGCCTGCACGGCCGGCAGCCTGACCCCGTCCCACGTTTTGACGGCCATGTTTGGCCAGGATTCACCAAAGGTCAGCGAATCGATCAGGATTTCTTTTGGCCGCTACAACACGGTTGAAGAAGTGGAAGCTTTCGCGGCTGCCCTGGTGAAGGTGGCCCGCAAGCTGCAAGACCGGAAGCGGGAAGACTAAATAGTTGCTTTTTCAAGGGAATGTACTTACAATTAATAAGCGAGGTTTTACTTTATGGCTAATACTGTGATGATCAATGGCGACAAGCGGAAGTTTATGCTTAACCCAGACGTGAAGCTGTATGCGTTGATTGACGCCGGCTTCCAGAAGACCCCCCGGGGCAACTTTGTCTATGAGCACCCGCTTTACAACGAATCGCCTTACAACGCGACGACCAAGCTGAAGATGACCATCAAGAGCGACTTGACCAGCTTGACTATGGTCGTTACGGATCCAAGCGGCCTGAAGAAGGTAAACATTTTTAAAAACAAGCAGCTGGCTCCGACGGTTGAACTTTTGGACTACATCTTGAAGGACCTGGAGGAGCGGAAGATTTTAAGCGAAGTGAAGGATTGATTTAATGGTTGACAATAGCAAGATCAGAGTCGTTGTCGGCATGAGCGGCGGGGTTGACTCCTCAGTTTCGGCCCTCTTGCTCAAGCAGCAGGGCTACGACGTCGTCGGCGTTTTTATGAAGAACTGGGACGACACCAATGATGATGGTGTCTGCACGGCAACTGAAGACTACGAAGACGTCAAAAAGGTAGCCGACAAGATCGGCATCCCTTACTATTCGATCAACTTCGAAAAAGAATACTGGGAGCGGGTCTTCCAGTACTTTTTGAAGGAATACAAGGCTGGGCGCACGCCTAACCCCGACATCATGTGTAACACCGAAATCAAGTTCAAGTCCTTCCTGGAATATGCCCTGGACCTGGACGCGGACTACCTGGCCATGGGCCACTATGCCAAGACCATGGTCGATGAAAACGGGGTAACCCACATGATGCGGCCAAAGGACGGCAACAAGGACCAGACTTACTTCCTGAGTCAATTGACCCAAGAGCAGATCAAGCGGGTCATGTTCCCCCTGCAAGACCTGACCAAGCCGGAAGTGCGGCGGATTGCCGAAGAAGCCGGCCTGGTCAACGCCAAGAAGAAGGACTCAACTGGCATCTGCTTCATTGGGGAAAGAAACTTCAAGCACTTCCTCAGCGAATTCCTGCCAGCCCAAGGCGGGGACATGGTAACCCCGGACGGGAAGGTTGTCGGTCATCATGCCGGTCTCATGTACTATACGATCGGTCAGCGGCAGGGCCTGGGCCTGGGTTCAACCAAGGAGTCAACCGCTCCCTGGTTTGTCGTGGGCAAGGACCTGGAAAAGAACCAGCTGATCGTGGAGCAGGGCTATGACAGCCCCCGCCTTTACGCTGACCGCCTGCAGGCTTCCGGCATGACTTTCTTTACCGGCAACCCTGAGGAGGACACGGAATTCAAGGCAACCGCCAAGTTCCGCTACCGGCAGTGCGATGTTGGCGTTACGGTCAAGTACCACGCAGCCAGCAAGACTGCTGATGTCTACTTTGACGAGCCAGCCCGGGCAGTTACCCCGGGCCAGGCTTTGGTTTTATATAATGGCGAGGAATGCCTGGGCGGCGGAAACATTGACGCTGCCTTCAAGGATGACAAAAAGCTGCAATTAGTTTAACGGCAAGGCCAAGTCCCGGCGGACTTGGCCTTGTTCGTGTTTAGCGGGGCCGTCTTTTGCTATAATAAATAGTGATAGTTACGAGAGGCGATAAAAATCATGGAAATATATTTTGTAAGACATGGCAAGACACAGTGGAACCTGGAGCAGCGTTTCCAGGGCGGGCAAGGCGATTCAAAATTATTGCCGGAAAGTTTGGCCGACATTGAGAAGCTGGGACGTTATTTACAAGGGAAGCATTTTAAGGCGGTTTACGCCAGCCCCCTGGACCGGGCGAGAATGACTGCCCAAGGGCTGATTGGCGTGGCCGGGATCCGCCTGCCCTTACACATCGATGAACGTTTGCGGGAAATGAACCTGGGCAAGCTAGAAGGAATGAAGTACGCTGAGGCGGAAAAGCTCTATCCCCAGGAAATCGACAATTTTTGGCATCACCCGGACAAATACGACAATACTGTCGTAGAGGGGGAAAGCTATGAGCATGCCATGGCCAGGGGGCTGGATTTCGGCCGGGAAATGGCCGAAAAATACCCCAAAGACAGCGACAAGGTCCTGGTGGTCAGCCACGGGGCAGTTCTATCAGCCATCATGGGGGCGCTTTTAGGCTATGACCTGGCCAATCTCAGACAAAACGGGGTTATCTACAATACCAGTGTTTCAGTCTTGGCAAGCCAGGAAAAGGGCCCTGCCTTCAAGCTGGTCAAGTGGTCAGACGTTACTCCTTTAGAGCACAAGATGTCAGAAACGGATGGTTTGTAATGGATCAGAAGATCAATCAGCTTTATGAAGAAGGAAAAGTCGACCAGGCGATTCATGCCTTGATTGAGAAAATCGACCATAATCCCCGGGAAACTGCCAACTACCTGCAGCTGGCCACTTACCTCCTGGACCAGGGCAGCGCTGAGCAAGCCCGGGAGCTCTTGACCAAGGCCCGGGGGATCGCGGAAGATCCCCAGGCCTTGGTCTATGACCTGGCGGTTTGTGACTACGCCCTGGGCGACTTTGATCAGGCCCTGGCCCGCTTGGCCCAGATTCCGGATGATGACATGACCATGTACCAAAAGGCCCTGGTCTACCTCAAGCTGGGCCAGAGCCAGAAGGCCCTGGCTTATGCCCTGTCGATCAAAGAAAGTGACGACCGGGTAAAAGAGCTCATCGGGGACATCTGGCTGGCTTTAGGAGAGCTGGAAGCAGCCCGGGCCAGCTACCTGGAAATTGCTGAAGGGCAGAGAAGCAGCAAGCTGAACTTTTTGCTGGGCCTCACTTATTTCAGCCAGGACCGGGAGCAGGCGGAAGAATTTTTTGCCAAGTCTAAAAAGCAGGATCCCAAATATTACCAAAAAGCCAAAGACCAGTATGAGTCCCTGCTGAAGCTGCTGAGCCAGGGAAAGGCAGGGGCTGGGAAAGAATAATAAGGAGCGGGAAATGACCGAGTTTAGCGGTGAAGTAAAGAGCGTTATTTATGAAAACGCGCAAAACATGTACAAGATCTTGCTAGTCGCCGTAAGTCAGCCTCTGGCCGGTTATGACGATGATGAAATCAAGGTGACGGGGACCTTCGGGGACCTGGAGCTTGGCCAGGAATACAACTTTACCGGTGACTTGGTCACCCACCCCAAGTACGGCTTGCAGTTTCAAGCGACTGGCTGCCAGCCGGCCCTGCCGAAAGAGACTGGCGGGGTGGTCAAGTACCTGTCTTCTGACAAGTTCCCTGGCATCGGGCCCAAGACTGCGGAAAAAATCGTTGACCAGCTGGGCAGCGGGGGCTTAAAGAGCTTGCAGGCTGATCCAGCCTTGATCGCCAAGCTGGATCTTTCCCAAAAGCAAAAAGACAGCCTCTTGTCCGGCCTGGCCCAGATGGATTCCTTTGACGACCTGGCTATGACTTTGGCCAGTTACGGGATTCCCCGCAAGGTGGCCGGCCGCCTTTACCAGAAGTACCATGACCAGACCTTGAAAAAACTGCAGGCCGATCCCTACCTGCCTTTAGGCGAAGTGACCGGCTATTCCTTCAAGCAGGCCGACCACTTGGGAATTGGCTTTGGAATTGCCCTTGACAGTCTGGAGCGGGCTGATGGCAGTATCCTGGCGGTTTTGCTCCAGGCCTTGACCATGGAGGGGGAAACCTACCTGGAACTGGAAGAACTTTTGCCAGCCGCCAAGGAACTGACAAATATAAATTTTGACCGCCTGGCAGAAGCAGTTAACGACCTGCAGGACAAGAAGAAGGTCGTCGTGGAAAGAGGCCGGGCCAGCCTGCTGGCCCCATTTCAAGTGGAAAGCGAGATCGTGACCGACCTGGAAGACCTTTTAGCCAAGGGCAAGGAAGCGGACTACCGGGAAAAGGACTTGGACCAGGCCATCAAGCGGGCCGAAAGGAAGCTGGGGATCAGCTATGACCCTGAGCAAAAGCAGGCCATCAAAAACGCGGTAACCAGTCCGGTCTCCATCCTGACTGGGGGACCCGGGAGCGGGAAGACGACCATCATTGACGGGATCTTGCTGGTCTTAAAGGACCTGGTCGACATGGACGAAGAAGAAGCTGAAGAAGCGATTCTCCTGGCCGCGCCAACCGGCCGGGCAGCCAAGCGGATGGGGGAAGTCACCGGCTATCCCGCCAAGACCATCCACCGCCTCTTGGGCCTGGGGATCGACAACAGCGAGGAAATGGAGCTGAATGATTTGGAAGGGGAGATCTTGATCGTCGACGAAATGTCCATGGTCGACATCTACCTCTTTGAAAAGCTGCTCAGCTCCATCAGCAATGTTCACCACCTGGTCTTTGTCGGTGACAAGGACCAATTGCCATCCGTCGGGGCGGGGAAGGTTTTCGCTGACTTGATCGAGGCGGACTTCATTCCGACCTGCCAGTTGCAGGTGGTCCACCGGCAAAAGGACGATTCAACGATCATTCCCCTGGCCCACGCGGTCAACGAAGGAGCCAACCCGGCTGTTCTCTTGCAAAAGACGGCCAGCTACTCCTTTATTCCTTGCCAGCCCCATGCCGTGCCTAGCGCCGTCGAGCAGATCACCCAGGCAGCCTTAAAGAGTGGCTTTGCGGCTGACGACATCCAGGTTCTAGGGGCTATGTACCGGGGCGACGGGGGGATCAACAGTTTGAATGACACCCTTCAGCGGGTGATCAACCCGGAAAAGGGCAATGATAAAGCAGTTGAGGCCCATGGTGAGAACTTCCGCCTGCATGACCGGGTCCTGCAGCTGCAAAATGACCCGGAGCGGGGGATCTACAACGGCGAGATTGGAAAGGTCGTGGCCGTTGACCCGGAAATGCTGGAAGACGAGGATGACGAAGTCAAGCTTTTGGTCAATTTTGACGGCAAAGAAGTGGCTTACACGCAGGCAGACTTGAATAACCTGACCCGGGCTTATGCCATCACCATCCACAAGTCCCAGGGGTCAGAATTTCCTTTGGTCATTCTCTGCTTAACCATGCAGAACTATATCATGCTCAAGCGCAATCTTTTGTATACGGCCATCACTCGGGCTTCCCAGAAGCTGGTCATGGTCGGAGAAGAGCAGGCTTTTGCCCAGGCCATGCGGGTCAAGGGCAATGAGCGGCGGACCAACCTGGTTTGGCTCTTGAAGGACCGCTTTAAGCCAGAAGAACAAAGTAAGCAAGAGAGTAGTGACTCTACAGAGAATACTCTGGATAAAGAAGAAAAAGCCGAAGACTACATCTTGACCGGGGCCCGGATCAGCCGGGCGGAGATTTCCCCCATGGTCGGCATGGAGGACCTGGTTCAGGGATGCAAGAATCTGGCGGAAATCGTCCGGACCAAGGGGCCAGGAGCCTAACTTAATAAAGTTTTTGACAGAAAGACCACTTAGCTTGGTCTTTCTTTTTCACCCCAAAATTAAGAAAGTTACTTTTTGTAAGTAAAGTGCTGACAAAAGGAAGGCAATGGGGTATACTAAAATTAACTTACAAAAAGTTAGTTAACCTTTGAGAAAGTTTGGTAAAAAATGACAGAAAAAGAAACAAAGAAGACAGTCAAAAACATCATCATCGGTTTTGGCAAGGGGGGCAAGACCCTGGCCAAGTTCCTGGGCCAGCAGGGCGAAGAAGTCCTCCTGGTGGAAAAGTCAGCCAAAATGTACGGGGGCACCTGCATCAACATCGCCTGCCTGCCGTCCAAGCGCCTGATTTTGGAAGGGGCAGCCGGTAGCGATTTTTCGGAAGCAGTCGCTGGCAAAAATGAGATGACGGCCCAGTTGCGGGAGAAAAACTACCAGATGTTGGCGCAAGAAGAGACGGTGACTGTCCTTGACGGCCAGGCCCGCTTTATTGGCGAAAAAGAAATCGAAGTCACGGGGCCGGCTGGCAAGCAGATTTTTAAGAGCGACCGGATCTTCATCAACACCGGGGCTAGCCCGGTCTTGCCGCCTGTTCCTGGTTTAAAAGAGAGCAAGAAGCGGCTGGATTCCACCCAGGCCATGGACTTGACCAGCCTGCCAAAAGAGCTCTTGATCCTGGGGGCCGGTTACATCGGCCTGGAATTTGCAGGCATGTTTGCCAATTATGGCAGCCAGGTGACTGTTTTGGACCATAGCCCGGAATTTTTGCCAAGAGAAGATGACGATATTAAAGCCGCCGTCAAGGCTGACCTGGAAAGAGCCGGGGTTAAATTCATCTTAGGCGCAGATGTTGAAAAAGTCAGCGACGAAGCTGACCAGGTCGTAATTGACTACAAATTAGGCGAAGAAAAATTGACGGCTGCTGCTGACAAAGTCTTGGTCGCTGCCGGCCGGCGGGCCAACACGGCTGATCTTAATTTGCCAGCAGCCGGGATTGAAACTGACGACCGGGGCAATATCAAGGTTGATGATCGCTTAAGAACAAGTGCTGACCAGGTCTGGGCCCTGGGCGATGTCAAGGGCGGACCGCAATTTACCTATGTCTCCCTGGATGACTTCAGAATTGTCAAGGACCAGCTTTTTGGCGAAGACAAGCGAAGAGTCAGTGACCGGCAAATCCTGCCGACCAGCGTCTTCATCACCCCGCCTCTGTCAGCTGTTGGCCTTAATGAAAAAGCCGCCCAAAAGGCTGGGCTTGACTACCAGCTCTTCAAGCTGCCAGTTGCCGCCATTCCCAAGGCCAAAGTCGCCAAGGACAGCCGGGGCTTGTTCAAGGCCCTGGTTGACCCGGCAAGCGGGCAGATCCTGGGGGCCAGCCTGTATGGCCTGGAATCCCATGAACTGATCAACCAGATCGCCCTGGCCATGAAGGCCAAGCTGCCTTACAGCTTCCTGCGTGACCAGATCTACACCCACCCGACCATGAGCGAGGCTTTTAATGACCTCTTCAAGCAATAAAAAAAGAACTCCGGAAGGAGTTCTTTTTTGCTATCAAGCTTTATTTCTTTTCGACCAGCATTGGCAGAATCATTGGCCGTCTTTCAGTCCGGGAGTATAGGAAGTCCTGCAGGCTCTCGATGATCGCCTTGCGGATTTCGCTGTCCTTAGGCTTGTCGCTCTTGGCCATTTCCGTCTTCAAGACATGGTAGACGAGCTTCTGGGCCGCGTTGATCAAGTCCTGGGATTCACGCATGTAGACAAAGCCCCGGCTGAGGATGTCAGGGCCTGCCAAAACCTGCTTGTGCTTGTAGTCAACCGTGGCTACGGCTACTACCAGCCCTTCTTCAGACAGGATCTGCCGGTCGCGGACCACGATGTTGCCGACATCAGCAGCACCGGAAGTGTCGACGAAGACGTCCTTGACGTGGATGTCGCCGGCGATTCTGGCCCCTTCAGGGCTGAAGCAGACCACTTCACCGTTCTTCAAGACGAAGGTGTTCTCTGCCGGTACGCCCGCTTGCTGGGCCAGGTGGGCGTGGACAACCTGCATCCGGTATTCACCGTGCACCGGGATCATGTACTTCGGCTTGGTCAGTTCGACCATCAGCTTCAGTTCTTCCTGGCCGCCGTGGCCGGAAGTGTGGACATTGTTGACCCGGCCGTGGACCACGTTGGCCCCGCCTTCCATCAGCTTGTTGATCAGCTGGTTAACGCTCAGGGTGTTGCCTGGAATCGGGTTGGAAGAGAAGATCACAGTGTCATGCGGCTTCAACTTGATCTGCCGGTGGGTGCCGTTGGCAATCCGGGAGAGAGCAGCCAGGGGTTCACCCTGGGAACCGGTACAGAGGAGCATGACCTTTTCCGGCGGCAGGGAGTTGATTGCTTCAGCATCGACAATCAAGCCTTCCGGCACATCCAGATAGCCCAGGTCGATCCCGTTTTGGATCCCGTTCTCCATGCTCCGGCCAAAAATCGCCACCTTGCGGCCGGTGTCGATCGCGGCTTGAATGGCGGTTGACACCCGGTAAAGGTTGGAAGCGAAAGTGGCAAAGATGATCCGGCCTTTAATGCCGGTGATGATGTTGTGCAAAGAGCTGGCAACGAAGCGTTCAGACTTGGTAAACTGCGGCACTTCGGCGTTGGTTGAGTCACTCAAGAGGGCCAAAACGCCTTCTTCGCCCAGATGGGCCATTCTCTGGAAGTTAGGGGCCGGCTGGTTCATGACCGGGGTCAAGTCGAACTTAAAGTCGCCAGTAAAGACGACCGCGCCCAGCGGAGTGTGGACGGCAATCCCCAAAGTGTCGGGGATTGAGTGGGTGGTTCTGAAGAAGGTCACTTTCAGCTTGTCAAAAGTCAAAACCGTGTCTTCGTGCTCTTCATGCAGCTCGGTCCGGTCCAGGATCCCGTGTTCTTCACACTTGCTCTTGATCAAGGCCAGGGCAAAAGGCGTGGCGTAGACTGGAATTTCCGGAATCTTTTCCAGCAGGAAGGGAATCCCGCCGATGTGGTCTTCGTGGCCGTGGCTGACAACCAGGGCCTTGATCTTCTCCCGGTTCTTGACCAAGTAAGAGTAGTCGGAGATAACATAGTTGATCCCCAGCAGATCATCTTCCGGGAACTTGATGCCGCAGTCCATGATGACGATTTCGTCTTGGTACTGGACACAGTACATGTTACGGCCGATTTCGTGTAATCCCCCGATCGCGAAAACGGCTACTTCGTTTTGCTTAATCTTCACTGTTAGTTTGTCCAAAGGCAGTCAGCTTGAAGTCGGCGTGTTCTTGTTCGTACTTCAAGGAGTTGCCGGTTAATTCTTGGATGAGCTCAATGTTGTAGGGGGTGTTTTGTTCAACGAGGGCTCTGGCTTGGACAACGTTGTCGGCTTCCATGTAGAGAGTCTGGGTCGTTTCTCTGCGTGGGTTAACGATCTTGTCCTTTTGATATAAAACTTTGTAGATCATAAAAAATCTCCTTATTGTTTAATTGTAATTTGATCTCTGTTTGAGAAATTTTGCCAAAAATACTCAATAGCTAATTAAAGTTTAGCATAATTAGAAAAGCAAGTATAGAAACATACTTGATCTAAGGAGGCAAAAAAGCCCAAGCCAGGACGAAGCGGGATGGCTTGGACTATTGAGCCTAGTAGATGACGATGGTGTCTTCATCCAGGGCAAATGGGTTTTCCTTGTTGATCCGGTCGTAGAAGAGGTGTCCGTTCAAGTGGTCGATTTCGTGGCCGGAGACGATGGCTGGGTAGCCCTTGAGGCGGATGGTCTTTTCCTCGCCGTCAACGGTCCAGTAGTGAACCGTAACCTTGTTTGGCCGCGGAACGTAGCCGTCGATGACCTTGTCAACGCTTAGGCAGCCTTCGCCTTCGCCCAGGCAGGTCTTGCGGACGGATTCAGAAATGATTTCCGGGTTAACGTAAACTTCCTTAAAGATGATTTCACCCTTGTCGTCTGGCACAAGCAGGGCAGCCATAGACACGCCCTCACCAACCTGCGGGGCAGCCAGACCGACCCCGGCGCGGAGCTGGTGCTTGGCGGCAATCTTTGGATCTTGTGAGTTTACCAGGTATTCCATCATGTCATCGGCCAGCTTGCGGTAGTGGTCTGACAAGGGAAAAGTCAATTTTTGCGCAACTTGCCGCAAAACGGGATCCCCGTCGCGGACAATATCTTTCATTAAGATCAATGTGGGTTCTCCTTTTAAAATAATCGCTAATATATTTTTACCACAAAAAGGCCTGCTATGGTTAAACATTCTCTGAAAAGCTTATGTAAACTAAAGCAAATTTGTTGACCAGGCCCAAGAGTGGTTGTACAATAGATGATTGTAAAAAAAGTATAAACATTACTTCGGCCAGCCTGCTATCTAAGGCTAAAGGGAACTGTGCTTTTGTCACAGTTCTTTTTATGAGGAACGGGGAGGAAACATTTTTGGCAGATCAAAAGAGAAGAGAAAACATCAGAGACATCGCGATCATCGCGCACGTCGACCACGGTAAGACTACCCTGGTTAACCAGCTGCTTAAGCAGTCAGACACTTTACCAGAACACATGAACCTGGAAGACCGGGCAATGGACTCCAACGCCATTGAACGTGAACGTGGGATCACGATTCTGTCAAAGAACACCGCGGTCAGCTACAAGGGCACGACCATCAACATCCTGGACACCCCAGGCCACGCCGACTTCGGTGGGGAAGTTGAACGGATCATGCACATGGTTGACGGTGTCCTGCTTCTGGTCGACGCTTACGAAGGCCCAATGCCGCAGACCCGCTTTGTTTTGCAAAAGGCGCTGGAAGCCGGCGTTAAGCCAGTTGTTGTCGTGAACAAGATCGACCGTCCTGGTTCCCGTCCAGCTGAAGTTCTGGATGAAGTTCTGGAACTCTTCATCGAACTTGGCGCCAACGACGAACAGCTTGAATTCCCAGTTGTTTACGCTTCTGCCTTGAATGGTACTTCCAGCTACTCAGACGACCCGGCTGACCAGGAAGAAACCATGGACCCGGTCTTCGACACGGTCATCAAGGCCATTCCGGCTCCACTTGACAACGAAGACGAACCTTTGCAGTTCCAAATTACCATGCTTGATTGGGACGACTACGTTGGCCGGATCGGCGTCGGTCGCGTTTACCGGGGCAAGATCAAGGTCGGCGACGAAGTTACTGTCATGAAGCTTGACGGCTCCAAGCAAAACTTCCGCGTGACCAAGCTCTTTGGTTACTTCGGTTTGAAGAGAAACGAAATCAAGGAAGCCAAGGCAGGCGACATTATCGCCATCAGTGGGATCAACGACATCTTCGTCGGTGAAACCATTGCTTCCAAGGAAAAACCAGAAGCCTTGCCAATTCTGCGGATTGACCCGCCGACTCTGCAAATGGACTTCGTGGCCAACGACTCACCATTTGCTGGCCGGGAAGGCAGCCAGGTTACTCCAGCCAAGCTGGAAGAACGGCTTTTGCGGCAAACCCGGACTGACGTTTCCCTGAAGGTTGAACCAACTGACCAATTAAACGCCTGGACTGTTTCAGGCCGTGGGGAACTGCACTTGTCCATCCTGGTTGAAGAAATGCGCCGGGAAGGCTTCGAACTGCAACTGTCCCGGCCAAAGGTTATCTACCGGGAAGTTGACGGGCAAATGTGCGAACCATATGAAGCTGTCCAAGTTGACGTGCCGGACGAATATGTTGGCTCAGTTATCGACGGCTTGTCCCAACGCAAGGGTGAAATGCAGAACATGGTTTCCAAGGGCAACGGCCAGACCCGGTTGGAATTCTCAGTTCCTTCCCGTGGCTTGATCGGCTACAACAACGAATTCATGTCCGCAACTGGTGGTTACGGGATCATGAACCACACTTTCAGCGAATACAAGCCAGTCGTTAAGAACTGGAACCCAGGCCGGCGCAACGGTGCTTTGGTTTCCATCAACCAGGGGCAGTCAACTACTTACTCCCTGCAGTCAGTTGAACAACGCGGCCAGCTCTTCATCGGTGCCGGCGTGCAAGTTTACGAAGGGATGATCGTTGGTGTATCTTCCCGTGACCGTGACATCGCTGTTAACGTAACCAAGGGCAAGAACCTAACCAACACCCGTGCTTCCGGTAAGGACCACGCTGCGGCCATCAGAACGCCAAAGACTTTGACTCTGGAAGAATCAATCGAATTCTTGAACGATGACGAATACTGTGAAGTAACTCCAGAAAGCCTGCGCCTGCGGAAGAAGATCTTGAACACTTCAGAACGGCAAAAGTTTGACAAGAAGAAGGCCAAGACCAACTAATTGTTAGTTTTTTGGTAAGTCTCTCCCCCCTACTTATAGGAGGAGGGGCTTTTTTGTTTTATAATGAAAAGCGACGATTATTTTTAGAAGGGGAAAAACGTGAAGAAAAATAAAGGTGCTGCCACGGCCGCCAAAATAAAAGAGACATTCCAATATTTCGACTACCGGATCTTCATCGTCTACTTGCTTTTAATGACGATCGGGGTGATCGCGGTCTATTCGGCCAGTTCAGAAATCCTGCTGATCCACGGCTTCAAGGCTACGGTTTACGGGCAAAAGCAGCTGCTCTACGCCTTTTTCGGGGTATTGATCTGCCTGGTCTGCTACAGCATCAACCTGGACTACTTAAGGCGGGGCAAGCTGCTCTTGTGGCTGCTGGTAATTGTGGCCGACTTATTGGTCTATGTCCGCCTCTTTGGCCAGGCGGTCAACGGGGCCAAGGGCTGGATCAACCTGGGCCCAATCAACATCCAGCCCTTGGAATTAGCCAAGCTGGTCTTGACTTTGTATCTGGCCCGGATGCTGGCTAAGGCCGACGGGCGGTTAGTGCGCGGACATATCATCTCCCAGCTTTTGCCTACGGCAATCATCGCGGGTGTACTAATGATCCTGGTTTTGATCGAACCTGACTTCGGGGGGACAGCCATCCTTTTTTGCCTGGTCCTGATCATGTATTCAGTTTCCGGGATCCCGACCGGCTACGTCCTCTTGAGTATCATCGGCATCACCGTTCTGGTGGTCGGGGGCTTCAGCTTGATCGTGGCCTGGAACCCGAGCTTCTTGCAGGATGTTTACGTCTACAAGCGTTTTATTGCCTTCCTGCACCCATTTAAGACGGCTGCCAATGAAGGGGCCCAGCTGGTCAATTCATATTATGCTATCCATAACGGGGGCCTTTTTGGCTTAGGCCTGGGCAACAGTATCCAGAAGCGGGGCTATCTGCCGGAACCTTACACCGACTTTATTTTGTCGATCATTGCCGAAGAAGTTGGCTCTCTTGGCGCATTAGTAGTCTTGGGCCTGCTTTTTTACCTGATGATTTTGATCATGGAGCGGGGGGTCAAGGCCCAGTCCCAGTACTCCACCTTGATCTGCTTCGGGGTGACCGCGATTATCTTTTTCCAGACTTTATTTAATGTTGGCGCGGTCTTAGGCCTCATGCCGATCACCGGGGTAACCCTGCCCTTTATCTCTTACGGGGGTTCCTCACTCTGGGTCTTGTCGGCAGCGATCGGCCTGGTCTTAAATGTTACCGCGGAAGAAAAAATCAGACAGGAGGTGCAAGCAGAGGATGAGTATTAACCAAGAATTAGCTGATCAGGAGATTGCTAGCCGGACCAGCTTGATCGTTTATTTGCGTAATGTCAACAACGATCAGTTCAAGCTGCGCAGGTTCGGGGACATTGTTTATTTTTCCAAAAAGCTGCACTATTTGATTCTCTACGTCAACCAGGCAGAGGCGGAAGAAACGGCAAGCAAGCTGCGGACCTTCAGCTTTGTTAAGAAGGTTGAATTTTCCCAAAATGATGCCCTGGACCTGGACAACCAGAAGATTGAGCAGCAGATCAGTGACATGGCCAAGGAGGCCGAAGAGAAGTTAAATCAGACAGATAAAGAGGACTGGATTAAGTGAGAATTATTTCTGGAAAATACGCCAAACGGAACTTGTTTACCCTCAAGAGCCAGAAGACCCGGCCGACCAGCGACAAGGTCAAGGAATCCTTGTTCAATTCCCTGGGCCAGTTTTTTGCTGGAGGAGAGGTCCTGGACCTGTACGCGGGCAGCGGGGCTTTGGGGATTGAGGCAGTTTCCAGAGGCTGCGAGCGTGCGGTGCTGAACGACGTCAGCCGGCCGGCCTGCCAGATCATCAGGAAAAACGTGGACTTGACCAAGGAGCCGGACCGCTTTGAGGTCTTCACCATGCCGGCGAAAGTGGCCTTGAAGGTCTTCGCTGACCAGGAAAGGAAGTTTGACCTGGTCTTTTTGGACCCGCCATATGCCAAGCAGCAGATGGTCAAGGACATGACGGCTCTGGCTTCCCTGGACCTGCTTAAGCCGGGGGCAAAAATTGTCGTGGAAACTGATGAGCAGACAGACTTGCCGCCGGTTGCCGGCTTTGACCTTTTGAAAGACCACCATATGGGCAAGACGATCGTAAGAATTTACCAGAGGGCAGAATAGATGACGACAGCGTTGTTTCCGGGGAGTTTTGACCCCATTACCAACGGGCATATGGATACAATTGAGCAGGCGGCGAAGGTCTTTGACCGCCTCTTGGTCGTAGTGATGACCAACAGCTCAAAAAAGGCGCTTTTTACGCCGGATGAGCGGGTGGACTTGATCAAGGACGCGGTAAAAGAGCATGGCCTGGCCAATGTCGAGATCCTGGCCCGGCCGGGCCAGCTGACGGTGGACCTGGCCAAGGAATTAGGGGCCGGGGTTTTAGTCCGCGGGGTTCGCAACAGCAGCGATTTTCTCTATGAGCAGCAGATCGCCCAGTTGAACCGGGACCTGGCCCCGGACCTGCCGACTGTTTTGTTTATGGCTGAGGCGGCCAACAGTGCTTTGGCATCGAGCATGCTGAAGGAAATCGCCATGTTTGGCGGCGAGCTGGACCGCTTTTTGCCCAAAAAGGCTGCCAGAGCCTTGAAGGAGAAGCTGCAAAGTGAAAGTTAAGAAAGATGGACAAAGCAAGAAATGGCGCCGGGCCCTGGTCGGCTTGTTTGCGGTTATCCTGCTGGCCCTGGTCCTGCTCTTGCCAACCAAATACGTGATTGAGGCGCCCGGGGATGCCCTGCCGGTCGGCAATTATTTAAAGACGGCCGGGGTTAAGGCTGAAAATAACCTCTACTTCGTGACCGTGAGTGAGCGGAGGGCGGTTTTGGGCGATTATTTATGGTCCTTTACCCAGCCTTATGAAGACCGCCTGACCATGGATGAAGTGACCGGGGGAACAAGCACGGAGCAATATGAACAGCTGCAGGAATGGTACATGCAGACCAGCCAGCAGACGGCCATCTATTACGCGGCCAAGAAGGCCGGGCTTAAACCCAAGCTGAAATACCAGGGCGTATATGTGATGGACCTGCAGTCCAGCTCCAGTTTTAAAAAGAAGCTCTTGATCGGGGACACGATCGTAGCGGCTAATGGGCACAAGTTCAAGTCTGTCCAGGGCTTTATGAGCTACCTGCAGAAGCAGAAGATCGGGCAGAAGGTGTCGATTACGGTTTTGCGGTCCGGGAAGAAGCAGACTTTTACCGGGAAAATTGTCAAGGTGAAAGGCACCGGCAAGCCGGGGATCGGGATCAGCATGGTGGAAAGGGTCAAGGTGGAAGTCAGCCCGAAGACGACGATTAGCACGGGCGACATTGGCGGCCCGTCAGCTGGTCTGATGTTCTCCCTGGCCTGCTACCAAAACTATACTGGCAAGGACTTGACCAAGGGCCACAAGGTAGCCGGGACGGGGACGATCGATGCAAACGGCAAGGTCGGCATTATCGGCGGCGTGGACAAGAAGGTCGTGGCCGCGGATAAAGAAGGGGCAGAAGTATTTTTCGCCCCAACTGACCAGACCGGGGTCAAGAAGTCCCAGACCAACTACGCGGTGGCCAAAAGAACGGCCAAGAAGCTGGGCACGAAGATGAAGATCGTGCCGGTGGCAACTTTTGATGATGCCTTGAAATACCTGCAAAAGCATTACAAGTAGAAAACTGAATAGTTAAGAAGAGAACCGGAGCCAGACTCCGGTTCTTTTTTACCTCAGTAAATTTTGTCTTTTTCTTTTATTTAGGAAAAAAGACCATTTTTGGCGTATTAGTTATTGAGGTGATAAAAATGAATCAGTCAAACGAAAGAACGGAAGGCAAGCAAAAGCTGCAGGACCTGCTTGCCTGGCTTATGGATAAGAAAATGTACATCGTAGTCGTCTTGCTGGCGGCCGGGGGCTTTTATTATGCCAACCGGCAGCCGGCTGCTGACAATTCTGCTCTTTTGTCCAGCAGCCAGAGCATGAGTGAAAACAGCGGGCAAAGCCTGCAAAGCTCTAGTGTTAGTTCAGTGGCTGCCAGCGCCAGCTCAGCGGCTTCTGCGGCAAACGCTGAAGTAGTCTGCGATATTTCAGGAGCGGTCAAGCACCAGGGGGTCTACCGGCTGAAAAACGGAGCCCGGCTGGAAGACTTGATTGAAAAGGCCGGGGGCTTGACCAAGGATGCCCAATTGCAGGCCATCAACCGCAGCCAGCTTTTAAAAGACCAAGACAAGATCTACATCCCCGGCAAGGGGGACAAGATGGAAGCGGCCCAGACCGCTAACTCTGCTGCAGCATCCGCTCCGGCTTCTTCTCCTTCTGCATCAGCCTCATCAGTCTCTTCTTCAACTTCCGGGGCAGCTTCTGGTGACTTGATCAATTTGAACACGGCTACAGCCAGCGATCTGCAGAAGCTGAACGGGATCGGGGAGAAGAAGGCCGAGCAGATCATTGCCTACCGGCAGGAAAAAGGGTCTTTTAAGAGTATTGACGAGTTGAAAGAGGTGTCGGGAATTGGCGACAAGACCTTCGCGGCAATTAAGGACCAGCTTACAATCTAGCCTGCAAGCCGGCTTTTACTTTCTTTTGGCCTTGGCCAGCGTCAGCTTGTGCGGGATCTTCCAGTCGCAAAAATGGGGGAAGCTTTTTGCCCTGGCCGCCTTGTTCTACCTGCTCTTTTTGCTCAAGGATAAATATGGCGGTTTGTTTAAACTCGCCCTGGCCTTCTTGCTCTTATTGACTTTGGTCCTGGCTAAGGACCAGGTTAAGCCGGGTGAGCCGGCAGGCGACATCCGCCTGTACCCCGACCAGGTGAAAATTACCGACGGCTGGCTGAGCGGGCGGGGGCAGACGGCCACGCAGAAAGTGCAAGTTTACGGGCCTGCAAGCCGGGAGGCACTAGCCTTGCTGGAAAACGGGCAAAGCATCGACTTAACTGAAGTTGGCGGCGCGGTCAGTGAAATAGAGCCAGCGACCAATCCCGGCCAGTTTGACTACCGCCGCTATTTGGCCAGCCAGCATGTCTACCGGCAGGTCAAGCTGGCTCATTATCAGGTCAAGCTGGCTCCGGCTAGTCTTCTTACCCGCCTGCATGGCCTCCGCTGGAAAATTCAAGCTTATCTGAAGCGCCTGCCCCGCCTATTGGCCTTTTTTGCCAGTGAACTGCTGCTAGCGGAAAATCCGGCTGGGGACAACCAAGCCAACTTGAATACCTACCGGGACCTGGGGGTTATCCATATCTTGAGCATTTCGGGGATGCATGTGGGCATTTATGTCTTTGCTCTGGCGGTTTTCGGCAGCTACCTGCACATGACCAAGGAGGAAGTTTTTGCCGCTTCCTGCGCTCTATTGACCTTTGAGGTCTTCTTGAGCGCGGGCCAGCCAGGTTTTATCCGGGCGACTCTTAGCTATGTTTTTTCAGCCGGATTAGCCTTTAAGAGCAGGAGGATCGGCCGGGCTGACCTGTTGGGCTTGACTTATTGCTGCCAGCAGCTTTTTACTCCCCGCCTTTTGCTGGAAACCGGCGGGATCTTGACTTATGTATTAGCCCTGGGCCTGGTCTTGACGGCGAAATTGCCAGACTGCAAGCAGGCTTTTTGGCTGAACGGCCTGCTGACGCCTTTTTTGCTCTATTTTTTCTACCAGGTCAATGTCTGCACGATTTTTTACAATATTTTAGTCGTGCCCTATTTCAACTATATCGTCATGCCCATGACCGGCCTGGCCTTGCTGGCTCCGCCGGGTCTAGCGGCTTTTTTTGAAAAAATCCTGGAGGCGGCGGAAGGGATGCTGGCTAATGTGGCGAAAACCGGCTTTGGCCAGCTGATCTATGGCCAGATCAAGGCCTGGCAGCTGGCCCTGCTTTTTGTCTTAACCTTCCTGTATCTCATCACGCGGAAAAAGAAATACCGCCATATTCTGGCGGCGGTCTATCTCTTAATTTTTGTCAGCATCCACTTTCCCTTGGAAGGGCAGGTCTCTTTTATCGATGTGGGTCAGGGCGACAGCATTCTTTTAACGACGCCCATCCGCCGCCAGGTCTACTTGATCGATACCGGGGGCAAGCTGACTTTTGGTAAAAAGAAACAGAGCCAGCCCCAGATCGACCGGATTACCATTCCTTTGCTTAAAGCCCAGGGAATCAGCCAGATCGACGGGGTCTTCGTCAGCCACCAGGATGCTGACCATGTTGGTGACCTGGGCCCCCTGCTCGAGGAAATGCCGGTTAAGCGCCTCTATATGGGAGCAGGTCTTATTCAAAATCCGAGCTTTAGGGCCAGGATAGCCGGCCGGGTAGAGAAGACCAAGCTGGTTGAGCTGAAGGCAGGGATGGAGGTGAAAGAAGCGATCAACTTCCAGGTTCTTCACCCGGAAGTAGCGGGAAAAGGGGAAAACAAGGACTCTTTGTCGCTTACCTGCCGCCTGGCTGGGAAAAGCTGGGCTTTTACCGGGGACCTGGACCAGGCAGGTGAGGAGACAATCATTAAGAAGTTTCCCGATTTGAAAATTGACTACTTCAAACTTGGCCACCACGGCAGCGATACTTCTTCTTCAACTGTCTTTTTGCGGGCAATCCAGCCAAAATTAGTCTTTATCTCCGCTGGCCGGAACAACCGCTACCACCACCCCAAGCCGGAAACCTTAGCCAAATTGCACCAGCTGGGGATTCCTTATCTCAATACCCAAACGGAAGGGATGATCAGCTGGCATTACGGCATCAGGCAATACTTCAGTAGTTTTCTGGAAGGGCGGCGGGTGTGTTATCATTATTAAAGAGTTTACTTTTAGAGGGAGGAAAGCGGCTTGCCAAATTTGATATCCCTGTTTCCTAACAGCCAGGCGGGAAACCCGAATCTCCTGCTGCAGGGACCGGACGCTTTTTTAAATGACTATCTGGCCCATAACTATGTCCAGCAGGCAGCCTTTCAAGGCCTGGAGAAGGTGACGGTTGACTGTGAGAGCGACCCGCTGGACGACTTGATCGCGGCCTTGGCGGAAGCCAGCCTTTTCAGCCAGCAAAAATTAGTCTTAGTCAAGAACCCCATCTTTTTGACGGGAAAGTTCCCGGTCAAGTACAAGCAGCAAGGGGACCGGCTGCTGGAAATCTTCAGTCACCTGGACCAGATCGACGACGTGATCGTTTTAGTCGCCAGCTATGAGAAGCTGGACCGGCGCAAGAAACTGACCAAGCAGGTGGAAAAGAGCTTCAATACGGTCTCAACCGCGGTCAAAAGCTATGAAAGCGGCCGGGTTATGCAGGCCTTGGTCAAGGCTGAAGGCTATCGCTTTGCCGGCGGGGCCCTGGACTTGCTCATGGAGAGAAGTGACCAGGTCCTGGACGCGGCCCTGGGCAATTACAACAAGCTGAAGGCGATCAGCGACGGCCAGGAAATCAGCCGGGACCTGGTGGACCGGAATATCGATCTCAGCTTAGACCAGAACGTTTTTGCTATTCTAGAGGCTGCCTTAAGAGGGGACTACCAAGAGGCAATCGACCGCCTGGACGGGCAGCTGCGGGAGGGGACTTATCCCTTGCAGCTGGTCGCGGTCTTTTTCAGCCAGGTTGAATTTTTGCTCTGCGTGAAGGTGATGGGACAGAGAAGGCGGAGTGAAAGCGAGATTGCCAAGGAATTGTCCGCCCACCCTTACCGGGTCAAGACAGCCTTGAAGTCCAGGGCGAAGGTCGGCCAGCTGAAGAAAATGCTGGGCCAGCTGATCCAGCTGGACTACCGCTACAAGAGCGGGGTCTACCAGGGCAGCCGCTTTTTAAAGGCTTTTATCCTGACCTGCTAGGCAAAAAGAGAAAAAACAGGGAACAGAAAAAGACAAAAGAAAAAGAGCGGGAAACGGATTGTTTCTCGCTCTTTTGTTGATTGCTAGTTTAATTACTTAGCAAGCTTAGCCAAACGACTCTTGTCACGGTTAGCCTTGTTCTTGTGGATCAAGCCCTTTGAAGCAGCCTTGTCCAATTCACGGATAGCAGCAACGTATAATTCGGAGGCGTTGTCCGCACCAGCAGCTTGAGCAGCCTTAAACTTCTTAACGGCAGTTCTCATAGTGCTGAGTTGAGCAGCATTGCGTTCGTTAGCAACAGCTTGAGTCTTAACACGCTTGATAGCAGATTTGATTTGTGGCATTAGGTTCACCTCCAATAACTGAATGAAATTCACTAAGTTATTATACTGAAAGCCAGCGCCAGATGCAAGAAGAAATTTTACTTGCTTTTTCCAAAAAATCGGGTATGATTATATTTGTTATGTGAACCCCGGGCGTTGTCTTTACGCTTCACCTAACGGCTGACGCTGTCCGGGGCAATTTTTCAAAAGAAAGGTGCAGAAACATGGCAGTTTCAAAAGAAAGAAAGAACGAAATCATCAAGGAATACGCAACTCACGAAGGCGACACTGGTTCCGTAGAAGTACAAGTTGCTGTTTTGACTGAAGACATTAACAACTTGACTCAACACATGCGTGAACACTCACACGACCACCACTCATACGTTGGTCTGTTGAAGAAGATCGGTCACCGTCGTAACTTGCTCCGCTACTTGCAAGAAAATGACTTGGAACGTTACCGTGCTTTGATCGCTCGTTTGGGTTTGCGTCGTTAATCAAAGACCTACCAAGAGGCTGGGATTTCCCGGCCTCTTTTCTATTTTCAGTTTTCTTTTCCTTTGCGGGCTTAGTGACTATCATGCTCATGCCCTTTATGTTAAAATTAAAAAGATTATAAGCGTTTTGATCGACAGATCCATATAAAGCATCTATCAGACAAAGAATTGATTTAACATGATTACGAAAAGGAGAGCTTTATGTCAGACAAGTTAAAAATAATGGTTCTAGGCGGGGGCCGCGAGCAGGGCAAGAACATGTTTGCCGTTCAGGTGAACGATGAAATCTTTGTTTTGGACGCCGGCCTCAAGTACCCGGACAGTTCATTGTTCGGGATCGATGTGGTAATTCCGGACATGGAATTCTTCAAGCAATACGGCGACCAAGTGGCGGGGATCTTTTTGACTCATGGCCATGCTGACTCCATCGGGGCCCTGCCATACATTTTGCGGGACTGGGATATTCCGGTTTTTGGTTCAAAACTCACCATTGAACTGGCCAAGATCGACGTGCAAAGAGAAAACAAGCGGCGGAACAACCAGCTGTTCAACGTCATCGACGCCGATACGGAAATCGACTTCAAGAATGCCAGCGTGTCCTTCTTCCAAACCACTCACTCAGTGCCAGACTCTTTGGGGATCGTCATCCATGCTCCCCAAGGGCAGATCGTCTATACCGGTGACTTTAAGTTTGATCCGTCAGCCCGGCCAGCTTACCGCACTGACATGACCCGGCTTGCTGAAATCGCGGAAAACGGCGTCTTGGCCCTTTTGCCGGACTCATCCAATGCTGAGGCTGTTTTGCCGAATGCCAGCGAAAATGAAGTCGGCACTTACATCACCAATGTCTTCAGAAACGCCAAGGGCCGGATCATCGTGGCCGGCAAGGCTTCCAACATAAACCGGGTCCAGCAGGTCTTTAACGCCGCTGCTGCTACCGGCCGCCGGGTCCTTTTGACTGGCCGGGACGTGGCTAAGATCGTCCACACGGCCATGAAGCTGGGCTATCTGGAAGTGCCAGACGGGCTTTTGATGAAGGCCAAGGAACTCAAGGACGTGCCGGATGAAAAGACGGTCATCCTGGAAACCGGCCGGATGGGTGAACCGCTCCAGTCCCTGCAGAAGATGGCCAATAACCGCCACCAGATGATTACCATCCACGAAGGGGACCTGGTCTTTATTGCTACGACTCCGTCTCACGCCGTTGAAACCACGGTGGCTATCACCAGTGACATGGTTTACCGGGCAGGCGGCACGGTTATCGAACTTGGCCGCAACATGCACACTTCCGGCCACGCGACTGGCCGGGACCTGCAGACCTTGATTGACCTCTTGAAGCCGCGGATTCTGGTACCGGTCATCGGGGACTACCGGCTTTTAGAAGCAGTCAAGGACTTAGCCGTTGAAACTGGGATGGACCCGGACGATGTCTACATTACCCAAAACGGGGACTGCCTGGAATACGACACTAAGCGCGGCCAGTTCTTCCGCGGGGATGCCGTGCCGGGTGAAGACACGATGATCGATGGCTCCGGGGTAGGCGACGTGGGCAACATTGTTTTGCGCGACCGGGAAGTTTTGTCAGATGACGGGATCTTCATCGCGGTAGTGACGATTGACCGCAAGAAGAAGAAGATCGTGTCTGAACCGCAAGTCACCAGCCGGGGCTTTGTCTACATCAAGGCCAACCACAAGCTGATGAATGACTCTATCCAGGTCATCAAGGACGCTATCCAGGCCAACTTTGAGCACAAGAAGTTTGACTGGACTGAACTCAAGCAAGACATGCGCTCCAGCCTGGGGAAGTTCCTTTACAAGCAGACCAACCGCCGGCCGGTCGTTTTGCCAGTTGTCATGGAAGTCAACCAGAACCGGCACCGGGCAATGCAGAAGAAGGCCGAAGACGCGGCTGAAGGCAACAAGGAAAAGCCGGTTAAGAAGAACAACCGCAAGAAGCAGACCAGGCCGGCAAACAAGTCCGCTAAGGGCAAGAAGTCGGTAAACAAGAATAAGAAGGACAGCAAGGCAGATGACAAGCGTTAGCCAAGAGAACCTACGGAAATTGGCCATAGAGGCTGAAGCAGGAGGGGACTACCAGGCTGCCTGCGGGCACTTGGAGGAGGCCCTGAGGCTGGGCTTTGACGAGGACCTGGCCCTGGACTTGTCCCGTCTTTTGCGTTTAAACAAGGAAGAAGATCAGGCTTATGCCCTCATCAAGGCACTGCCTGATCTTTTTTCCCGAGATAAAGTGCTGGAGGAGTATGGACAAGTCCTGGCGGCCAATAATTTTTTGATCGAGGCTCTCCAGGTCAAGCATTTGACTGAGGGAGAGGTCGACTTCCCGGTTTTGCCAGCAGACAAAAAGGAACAAGAGAAAATCCTGCTTGCTTTTAGAAGAAAGCAGGCAGTCAGCCAAAGCCAGTACGAGCAGCTCTTGAAGCTGGATTTGCCGACCTACCTGGCCTTTGCCAGAAGCCTTTTGCTGGATCCCCTGGCTAACTACGCCTTGCGCCTGGTGGTGTGCGAGGACCTGGTCAAGCTGGGGGTTAAAGAAGAGATGCAGGTTATGATCCTGGGGGACTTGAAGAGTTTTGTGCCCGCTGAAACGGATTTGCTCAAGCAGGATCCGGTTTACCGGGAATTTATCACTTCTCTGGCCAGCCGCTACCAAAACCGCCCAAGCGAACTGCCCTTGATCTTGGCTGAAGGAAATTTCGCTTTTGGCCAGCTTTATCCCTGCCAGGGAGATTACGTGACTAATCCCGATGCTTTTGCCCGGGACTTGACCGGCTTTTTACGGCAAAAGCGGGGCGGGGAGAGCCAGGATTTGTTGGAAAAAATCTATCAGAAAAAATAGTGATTAATTTTTTTGCAAATCACTTTACTTTTTGCCGGCATTTAGTATAATCATTTTTGGATATTTTCAAGAAGTTGCGCTATTGCTACTAGCGTACTTCTTAGGAAAGTAGTACAATATTCAACAGAGAATCATCCGTTAGTTTTGTCTCAACGGACTTCTTGCAAAATTTCAGGAGGATCATTTTAATGGCAGAAAAAGAACATTACGTTAGAACTAAGCCACACGTTAACATTGGTACTATTGGCCACGTTGACCACGGTAAGACTACTTTGACCGCAGCTATCACTACTGTGTTGGCTAAGAAGGGTTTGGCACAAGCTGAAGATTACTCACAAATCGACGCAGCTCCAGAAGAAAAGGAACGTGGTATCACTATCAACACTGCCCACGTTGAATACGAAACTGAAAAGCGCCACTACGCCCACATGGACGCCCCAGGCCACGCCGACTACATCAAGAACATGATCACTGGTGCCGCTCAAATGGACGGTGCTATCTTGGTTGTTGCCGCAACTGACGGCCCTATGCCACAAACTCGTGAACACATCTTGTTGGCTCGTCAGGTTGGTGTTAACTACATCGTAGTCTTCTTGAACAAGTGCGACTTGGTTGACGACCCAGAATTGATCGACTTGGTTGAAATGGAAGTAAGAGACTTGCTTTCAGAATACGGTTACCCAGGTGACGATGTTCCTGTAGTTCGTGGTTCAGCTTTGAAGGCTCTTGAAGGCGATGAAGAAGCTCAAAAGAAGATCGAAGAACTGATGGACGTTGTTGACGAATACATCCCAACTCCAGAACGTGAAACTGACAAGCCATTCTTGATGCCAGTTGAAGACGTCTTCACTATCACTGGTCGTGGTACTGTTGCTTCAGGCCGTATCGACCGTGGTACTGTTAAGGTTGGCGACAGCGTTGAAATCGTTGGTTTGGTAGAAAAGGTCTTGACTTCAGTTGTAACTGGTTTGGAAATGTTCCACAAGACTCTTGACTTGGGTGAAGCCGGCGACAACGTTGGTGTATTGCTCCGTGGTGTCGACCGTGACCAAATCGTTCGTGGTCAAGTTTTGGCAGCTCCAGGCTCAATCAAGACCCACAAAACTTTCAAGGGTCAAGTCTACATCTTGAGCAAGGACGAAGGTGGCCGTCACACTCCATTCTTCTCAGACTACCGTCCACAATTCTACTTCCACACCACTGACATCACTGGTGAAATTGAATTGCCAGAAGGTACTGAAATGGTTATGCCTGGTGACAACACTGAATTCTCAGTTACTTTGATTAAGCCAGCCGCTATCGAAGTTGGTACTAAGTTCACTATCCGTGAAGGTGGTAGAACTGTTGGTGCCGGTCAAGTTACTGAAATTGACGACTAATTTTTATTTTTTAAATTTTAGTTCTAACAGTGTAAAAAGGTGTTCTTCTCAGAAGAACACCTTTTTTTATCCAAAAAATCCCTATTTTGTAGTACTTTGATTGTTTTTTGACCGTCTTTAAGGTAAGATATTTAAGTATGCAAAGTAGCAAACCCAAAATAGACATTGGAGGTATTTAATTAATGTCTGCTAACTGGAAAACTACCGGTAAGACTACTGGTGAACTTTCTTTTGAAATTTCTCAAGATGAAATCAAGAAGAGCCTGGACAAGGCTTTTGACCGCGTAAAGAAGAGCTTGCATGTACCTGGCTTCCGTAAGGGGCACGTTTCCCGTGTAATCTTCAACCAATACTACGGTGAAGAAGCTCTTTACGAAGACGCTTTGAACTTTGCTTTGCCAGAAGCTTACAGCGCTGCTGTCAAGGAAACTGGCATCAAGGCAGTTGGCCAACCGCAAATCGTTCCTGTATCAATGGGCAAGAACAAGGCCTGGGAAATGAAGGCAATCGTAACGGTTGAACCAGAAGTTGAACTTGGCCAATACACTGAAATTGAAGTGCCAAAGCAAAACACTCGCGTTTACCAAAAGGACATCGACGCTGAATTGACTAAGCGTCAAGAACAAAACGCTGAAATGGTTTTGAAGAACGACAAGGCTGAAAACGGCGACACTGTAACCATCGACTACGTTGGTACTGTTGACGGCGTTGAATTTGACGGCGGCTCAGCACAAAACTACTCCCTGGAACTGGGCTCAAACACCTTCATCCCTGGCTTTGAAGACCAGCTGGTTGGTCACGGCGCCGGCGAAGAAGTTGACGTTGTCGTAACCTTCCCAGAAGACTACGGCGCAAAGGACCTGGCTGGCAAGGAAGCTCACTTCGCAACCAAGATCCACGAAGTTAAGGCAAAGCAATTGCCAGAACTTGACGACGAATTTGCCAAGGATGTTGACGACTCAGTTGAAACCCTTGACGAATTGAAGGAAAAGATCAAGGCTGAACTGAAGTCCGAAAAGGAAGAAGCAGCCAAGGCAGCTATCCAAGAAGCAGCGATCACTACTGCAGTCAAGAACGCTACTGTTGAAGAAATTCCTGACGTGATGATCCAAGAAGACGTTGACAACCAACTCAACCAATACTTGGGCGACATGCAACGTCAAGGGATTGACCCGCAAACTTACTTCAAGTTGACTAACACGACTGAAGACCAACTGCGCAGCCAATTGTCAGCAAACGCTGCTGAACGCGTTAAGACTAACCTTGTTTTGGAAGCAATCGCTGCCAAGGAAGGCTTCGAAGCAAGCAAGGAAGAAATCGACGCTGAAATCAAGGACCTGGCTGACAACTACAACATGAGCGAAAAGGCAGTTCGCAACGCTTTGAGCGACGAAATGCTGGCTCACGACATCATCGTCCGCAAGGCAATGGACTTGATCACTGACAGCGCTAAGCAAGTTGCTAAGGCTAAGCTTGAAGAAAGCAGCGAAGACGAAGAAGACAAGTAATCGCCTGTCTATAGACTGAATCCCCCAGAAGTGGCAACTGCCCCTTTTGGGGTTTTCTTTTGCCAAGACTGATGAAAAATACAAGGCTAATTTCGCGCAAGTTGCCCGTATTTATGCTAATCTAGTCTTTAGCAAATAGAGGAGGGAATACATGGCTACTAAGTTTACAGATCCAGAAGAAGTGAAATGCTCATTCTGCGGCAAGTCTGCCAGCCAAGTAAAGAAAATGATTGCCGGCAACGGCGTATACATCTGCAACGAGGACATTGAACTCGCCAAGCGGATCATTGATGATGAGCTGCGTCTGGATTCACTGAAGGAAGCGCGCGAGCTTCCCAAGCCAATGCAAATTAAAGAAGAACTGGACCAGTACGTGATTGGCCAGGACCGGGCCAAGAGGGTTCTGTCCGTAGCGGTTTACAATCACTACAAGCGGATCAGTCAAATTGATGTTGATTCTTCAACCGAATTGCAGAAGTCAAATATTGCCTTGATCGGGCCAACTGGGTCCGGCAAGACCTACCTGGCTCAGACTTTGGCCAGGATTTTGAACGTGCCGTTCGCGATCGCGGACGCAACTACTTTGACTGAAGCCGGTTATGTCGGTGAAGACGTCGAGAATATCCTACTTAAGCTGCTCCAGAATGCCGATTACGACTTGGAGAGAGCCCAGCGGGGGATCATTTATATCGACGAAATTGACAAGATCTCCAAGAAGTCAGAAAATGTGTCGATTACCCGGGACGTGTCCGGTGAAGGGGTTCAGCAGGCCCTTTTGAAGATCCTGGAAGGGACCATTGCTTCTATTCCGCCGCAGGGCGGCCGCAAGCATCCGCAGCAGGAAATGATCCGGATGGACACCACCAACATCCTCTTCATTGTCGGCGGGGCTTTTGACGGTATCGAAGAAATCGTTAAGAACCGGCTGGGCAAGAAGACCATCGGTTTTGGGGCAGAACAAGAATCTGGCAAGGTTGACGATGACAACTGGAACCGTTTCTTGACGACCGGGGACTTGGTCAAGTTTGGCTTGATCCCTGAATTCATTGGCCGGATTCCGATTATCACTACCTTGGACCGGCTGGACAGTGCTGATTTGGTCCGGATCCTGACTGAACCAAAGAATGCCTTGATCAAGCAATACCAGAAGCTGCTTTCCCTTGACGGGGTTGACCTGGAATTTGAACCTGCCGCCGTCAAGCAGATTGCTGACCTGGCTATTGAACGGAAGATGGGGGCCAGAGGCCTTAGAACTATCATTGAAAATGCCATGATGGACATCATGTACCGGACGCCGAGCGAAAGCGACATCAGCAAGGTCATCATCACGCCGGAAACAATTACCGGGATGGGCGAGCCGAAGGTGGTCCGCCGCGAACTGGAAGAGGTTACCGATGATCATTAATCAATCAGAATTTTCCGTCAGCGCGGTTAAAGCCAGCCAGTACCCCGAAGGCGGCCTGGATGAAATCGCCCTGGCTGGCCGGTCAAACGTGGGCAAGTCCAGCTTCATCAACACCCTTTTGCAAAGAAAGAACCTGGCCCGGACCTCCTCGTCGCCGGGCAAGACCCAGACCTTGAACTTCTACCGGGTGGACAGCGACCAAGCTGACTTTTACCTGGTCGATGTGCCGGGCTACGGCTATGCCAAGGTCTCCAAGAAGCAGAGGGAAGAGTTCGGGGAAATGATCCAGGATTACCTGGAAACCCGGGCCTACCTCAAGGGCTTGATCCTGCTGATCGACGGTCGCCACGAACCAACCGCCGACGACATTGCCATGTATGACTATGCCCAGTATCTCAACTTGCCGATTTTACTAGTGGCCACGAAGATGGACAAGATCAAGAAGAATGCTTTTAACAAGACTGAAGCAGCCTTCAGAAAGCACTTGAACTTGAATAAGGACAATGTGACTTTCCTGCCATTTTCATCAGTGACTAAGCTGAACGTTGACCAAGTCAAGGACTGGATCCAAGCCAGATTGGACGAAGAATAGCAGATAAAACAAAAATGCTCAAAGGATTTTCCTTTGGGCATTTTGCGTTTACCGGTGCTTTTTCGGCATTTGCGGCCGGTGGTTGAAGAGCTCAGCCACCAGCTTGAAGGCTCCGTAGATGATCAAGAGGATCCCGATTTCGATGATCGACTGGTGGTTGAAGTATTCTGGGTTGATGATCACGATGATCCCCAGGGCAAAAGAAATAACGGCTTCCGCCCCGGTGATGATCATGCGGAAGACCCCGGTCTGCCGCCTTAAGATAATCTTGCGGCTACGGCCATAGGCGTAAAAGAGCAGGAAGGCCCCCAGGAAGTAGTGAGCCAAAAAGACCAGGAGTTGGTTGCTCGATAAAAGGGCTATAGAGACCGCGAACAAGACCAGGTAGGTAATTAGGAAGAAGCGTTTCTGCTGCGGTTTAAAGGCCGAAACTGAGACCGTGAGGATATGGTTGACACTGAAAATGATCCCCCCGACAGCAGCTAGCACCCCGAAGGCCTTGAAGGCATAGTTAGGTGCTGTCAGACTGATGATGCCGAGCAGAACCAGGAGCCAGCCGGCCATGGTGTCCCGGCTGAACAAGGCCGCTCCGATCTGCTGGTTCTTGATCAACTGCCAGATCGAGGAAAAGAGATTGCCCAAAATGAATTTGGTCCGCCTTGAGGAGTTAGTCACCGACAAAAGGATGGCCCCGAAGCCCCCGAAGCCGTTCTTGGCCAGCTGGTTGATCTTGCTCGAGCCGCTAGCCGCCAGGGCATCAAAGAGGTCCTGGGTCAGGGCTTCCCGCTCTTCCAGGCTGGCTGACCCGATCCATTGGTTGATCAGCTGGTTGTAGACCCGGGACTGAGGATTGGGCCGCTTGCGGGTCACGAAATGGCTGCCTTTGATCTGCCAGGAATAGGTATCGTGCTGGGCGATATTGCCATTGGTTGAGTAGACGATGACCGGGTCGACCTCTCTTGGTTCAAAGAGGCGACCGATAATCGAAAACTCGGGTACGTAGCGGCGGAGGGCCCTTCGCAAAAAGTCCTCGTTGTAGTCGACTCCGGCTTCGCTGGCCAGGCCGGGGCTGTCAAAGGTGTAGACGGCCTTGATCCGGGCCCGGTAGTCTTCTGGGAGATTCAAGGCGGCGTATTCAGCCAGGTTGCCCCCCTTTGAGTGGCCGCCCAGGATGTAGTCAGCTGAGTCGCCGGACAGGAGGTCCTTGAGGTAGCGGGCACCTAAGATCTGGGCCTTGGTTTCTTTAAAAGAAATCTCAAAGTCTTCCCGCCAGCCAACCAGGGTGTCGTCGGTCCCTCTAAAGGCCACATAGTGGGTACCGTCTTCAAGGACGATTTTCAAGGCGCTGAACTGGCACTGGTCAGTCAAAACGTTTTTGAAGTGGGATAAGCGGGCATCCTTAAAGCGGTCGGCTTCGCTCATTAAGTGGAAGAGCTCCTGGTACTGGCTGGCGTCCAGGCCGGTGAAGGAAGAGGCGAAGTATTTCTCGGCGATTTCGCCAACTGTCACCTCTTTGTTGCCGGAAGGGATGTACTTTTCCAGGTTAAGATAAGAAAAAATTGCTAAGACTAAAGCGTCGATTTCGTTGAAAGGAGACTTTTCCAAGGGAATGTCGCCGCGCCATTCCAGGTAGGTCAGCAAATTGCTGTTGTCCAAGATGCTCACATCCTTAAAGAAAATAATTGCAAATGCTTACAAATTCATTTTAGCCTAAATAGGGCAGGGATGGGCAGATTTACCCGAAAATTTAGCGACTTTTATAAAATATAAAAAGCCGCCAACAAGCGGCTTACTTTGCCTCTTTGCCGGTAGCTTTGTCGTCTTCCTTTTCCTTGCCCTTGCCAGAAGCGGATTTCTTCGGGTCGGGAACGCTGGCGAATTTGTCGAAGAGCTTGTCTAAGTCGTCTTGTCTTTTAAAGGTTAAACCCATTTGTCCATATCCTGCTTTCCATTGAAATAAAAGTTCTGCTTTTGAGTCAATTATAACGATATTTTTGCTATTCAGTCAATTTTGAACTATACTTAGTAAAAACTAGCAAAAGAAAGCAGCTTCAAGAGAGGTGTAAAATGACTGACGCGATTGATACAATTAAGAGCCGCCACAGCACGCGCTATTTTGACCAAGACAAGGAGCCCAGCCGGGCAGACCTGGAAGAAGTAATCCGCTTGGCCGGCCTGGCTCCGTCTTGGGTAGATTCCCAGCCCTGGCGGGTTTATCTGGCTATGGGGGAAACAGCCAAAAAGATCCATGCCCGCCACCTGGCTTTGGCTGAAGCAGGAACGGCGGCATCCCCAGACTGGGAGACCTGGCACAGGGAGGACTGGGATCCTTATCCAAGAGAAAACATGGCCCGGCACAACCAGGCCAGTCAGGAATATCTGAACACGCCGGAATTGCTGGACCTTAGGACTAATATTTTGCAGAAAAATCTCTACTATGCCCCGGCGATTGCCTATTTAACTATTCCCAAGCAGTCCAATCTTTGGTCAGTCTATGACCTGGGAGCCTTTGCCCAGACTCTAGCGCTTGCCGCCAAGGCCAAGGGGATTGACAGCATGCCGGCCTATGAATTGGTCAAATACCCGGCCAGTGTCCGGGAAATTATGGGGATTCCAGAAGACCAGACCCTGGCCATGGGAATCGGCCTGGGCTATGGCAAAGATGAGTACATCAACGGCTACCAGGCTCCCCGCCGGGATCTGCCTGACTTCTTGACAATTAAGGATTAGGAAAAAGGTTATATAAAATCGTTGACTTATAGTAAGTGAGTCTGTAAGATTAAATTAAATCAAATTGAGAAAGGAGCTAAATCATGTTTGCAATGCAAGAAAACCAAACTATGTGCGTTTGCTGTATGTCACTTATGTCATACGACTGTTTTGTGTTGCCTAAACTGGATTTAGCTCAGACCAAGTAATTTGCCAAGTAATTGTTAGCTTAGTGGCAAATGAAGCAGCTGTTTCCTTTAGGGAGCAGCTGCTTTTTTGTCTTAGGAGGAAAAAATGCAAAAGATCAAGAAATTCACCCTTGCCGCCGTCAGCGTCAGTGCCGCCTTCCTGCTGGCCGCTTGCGGCAGTCAGCAGAGCTCAAGCTCAGCAAGTAAGGATAAGCAGGTTTTAAAGCTCAGCGCGACTGCTCCGCTAGATACGATCGACATCAGTAAGGCAACCGGCTACGGGCAGACGGGGAACGTTTTTGAAAGCTTCTACCGTTTGGGCAAGAACGGGCATCCAGCCGCCGGCTTAGCCAAGTCCGGCACTGTATCCAAGGACGGCAAGACCTGGACCTTCAAGCTGCGGTCTAACGCCAAGTGGTCCAACGGGGAAAAGATTACCGCCCAGGACTTCGTCTACTCCTGGCGGCGGACGATCAACCCCAAGACTGCTTCGCCTTACGCCTACCTTTTCTCCGGCATCAAGAACGCCGATGAAATTATTGCCGGCAAGAAGTCTCCGTCCAGCCTGGGCATCAAGGCTTTGAACCAGGAAACCGTGCAAGTTAAGCTCAACCGGCCGATTGCCTACTTCAAGGTTTTGATGGCTTACCCGCTCTTTGGGCCGCAAAACGAAGCCTTTATCAAGAAGACGGGCAAGAAGTACGCGACCAGCTCCAAGTACATGCTTTACTCCGGCCCATTTAAGATCACCGGCTGGAAGGGGACCAATGATACTTGGTCTTTTGTCAAAAACAACCAGTACTGGGACAAGCAGGCAGTCAAGTTGAGCAAGATCAGCTACCAGGTCGTTAAGACTACCAACACCGGCTACCAGCTCTACCAGCAGGGCAAGCTGGACCTCACCCCACTGTCCAGTGAACAGGTTAAGCAGCTGAAGAAGAACAAGGACTTCAAGACCTACCCATACTCCTACGTTGCCTTCTTGGCCTACAACTTCCAGGCCAAGGACGCGACGGTTAAGAAGGCTTTGAACAACAAGAACATCCGCCTGGCCCTGTCTCTGTCACTTGACCGGAAGATTCTGACCAGCAAGGTCTTCGGTGACGGGTCAAGCGTGCCAACTGGCTTCGTAGCTTCTGGTCTGGCCTATGACCCGGCTAACAAGGAAGACTTTGCCAAGGAGCAAAAGGTGGCTAATACCGTTGACTACAATGAAAAGCTGGCTGAAAAGTACTGGAAGACCGGGTTGAATGAACTGGGCTTAAAGAAACTGAACCTGACCTTGCTGGCTTCAAACGAGAGCACCAACGCCGACGCTCTGACCCAGTACCTGCAGTCCCAATGGACTAAAGTTTTGTCCGGCATTAACGTGAAGGTTAACTCCATTCCAAGCAAGAACGCCTACACCAAGGCTTCAAGCGGGGACTTTGATATCTACGTTTCCGGCTGGGGCGGTGACTTCAGCGACCCGATGACCTTCATGCAGATCTTGCAGAAGGGGACTTCCTACAACTACGGCAAGTGGAACAATGCGGAATACAACCGCTTGATCAAGAAGGCTTTGACGACTGATGCCAACGACGTTAACAAGCGCTGGAAGGACCTGGTCAAGGCAGCCCAAGTGGCCAACGCCGACCAGGCAGTCAGCCCGATCTACCAGCAGACGACCGCCTACCTGCAAAACAGCAAGGTCAAGGGGATCATCCACAACAATGCTGGTACCCAGTGGAGCTACAAGTACGCCTACATTAAGTAGCTGGTAGTTAGCAAATTAAGATATGCAAATAAAAACGAGACCGCTTGGTCTCGTTTTTTTAATGCCGGCTGGCCCGGTGGTTGGAGCTGGCCTTGATTTTGTGGGGATGCCGCTTGAATTTGACCTGGCCGCCCTCTGGCAGGAAGCGGAAGTGGCGCATTTTGGCGTTAAAGGGCCGGCCAGAGAGGCGGATGGCGGTCCAGTCCTTCATCAGCTTGATCATCCGGTCCAGTTCCTGGACTCTTTTGGCCTGGCCTTCTGCTTCAGCCGCCTGGTGGATGTCGCCTTCCAGGCGTTCGATTAGGTTCTGGTGGTAGGCAAGAAGTTCGGGAGTCAAGGGAGCCCGCCGGTACTGGTTGAAGAGTTTTTGGATCAGTTCCATGGCCTCCAGGCTGTCATGTGGCTGGATATAGCGGGAACCATTATCTTCATTCATGGATTTTGTCCTTTCTATTATTTCTGCTTCTATTTCTTTATCAAGCTTTTTGCCTTTTTCTGGCTTTTTAGTTAAAAATTACAGGAGTGTTAAAAAAAACGATATCTAGAAAATACTCTAGCCATCTTTTAATTTTTTTGCCATAATATATAAAAAGCATGAGGCTTTTAACCTAGGATACCAGAATCAGCATAAACGAGAAGATGTTTGACGAAATTTGTTAGTTATTGAGGAGAAAAAAGATGAAGGCATACTTGTTCGGCGTTACGCCGGTGGAAGAAGCTTTTTTAAAAGAGTGGCAGGACCAGCACCCAGATGATGAAATTTCTTATACCCACAGCCCTTTGACGGCCGATAATTTAGAGCTGGCCAAGGGTTTTGAGGCGGTTTCGACCCAGCAGGCGGAGCCCTTGACGGCGTCTGACCTTGAGCACTTGGCGGCTGGCGGCATCAAGCACCTGGCCTTGCGGAAGGTGGGGGCGGACAATATTGACCTGGAAGCGGCAGCTAAATACGGAATTACCGTTGCTAATGTGCCGGCTTATTCGCCGCGGGCAATCGCGGAAAATGGCTTGACCGGGGCCATGTACCTCTTGCGCAAGTGGGGTTACTACCACCGGAAGATGCGGCGGGGAGACTTCACCCGGTCAACGGAACTGATGAGCGATGAGATCTTCAACCAGACGGTCGGCATCGTCGGCCTGGGCCGGATCGGGGCAGCTGCGGCGGAAATGTACCATGCCCTGGGGGCCAGAGTTATCGGCTATGACCCGGTTTACAATGCTTCTTTAGAGCCCTTTTTGGACTTCGTCGATTTTGAGACCTTGATCAAGGAAAGCGATATCGTCCAGGTGCACATTCCGCTGACTCCGGAAAACAAGGGCATGTTCAGCGCCAATGAATTTGCCAAGATGAAGGACGACGCGATCCTGGTTAACCAGTCAAGAGGCGAACTGGTCGATACCGCGGCCTTGATCGTGGCCTTGAAGTACCATGAAATCGGCGGGGCCGCCCTGGACGTTTTGGAAGGGGAAGAAAAAATCTTCGGCCGCAAGTTTGAGGATGTGGGTTCCCTGCCGGACGAGTACACGGAGCTGATCAACCTGCCAAACGTGGTCATGTCCCCGCACTCTGCCTACTATACCAAGATGGCGGTCAAGAATATGTTCTTCCAGAGCATGACCGATATCGAGTGGACCCTGTCCGGGAAAAAGGCCTTTTTCAAGGTGAATTAGCGAAAAAGCAGTAAAATAAAGCGAAAAATGAAGAACATAGACAAGCCCTGGCAGGCTAATCCTGCCGGGGCTTTTTCCATCTGTTAAGCTTTTTGTAAAGATTAACACCCGGTAAAAAATTCTGTTAGACTTAAGATGAAGTGAAGTAAAAAGTTTTTGCAAAGGACAAGGAAATGGCAAATCAAGACCAAGCATATTTAGATTTACTGAAAAAGATCATGACGGAAGGCAATGACAAAAATGACCGGACCGGGACGGGAACCAGAAGCCTCTTTGGGGCCCAGATGCGCTTTGACTTAAGCCAGGGCTTCCCGATCCTGACGACTAAGCGGGTGCCTTTCGGCCTGATCAAGAGCGAGCTTTTGTGGTTCTTGCGGGGGGACACCAACATCCGTTTCTTGCTTGAACATAAAAACCACATTTGGGACGAATGGGCCTTTAAAAATTGGGTGACCAGCCCGGAATACCAGGGCCCGGACATGACTGATTTTGGCCTTAGGAGTCAAAAGGACCCAGGGTTTAAGGCAGTCTATGACGAAGAAATGAAAAAGTTCTGCCAGCGGATTCTGGATGATGAAGCTTTTGCCCAAAAATACGGCAACCTGGGCGACGTCTATGGGGCCCAGTGGCGGCACTGGGGTAAGCGGGACGGCGGCTTTATCGACCAGATCGCGGACGTGATTGAGCAGATCAATACCAATCCCGACTCCCGCCGCTTGATCGTAACGGCCTGGAACCCGGAAGACGTTCCTTCCAGCGCCCTGCCGCCGTGCCATGTCCTCTTCCAGTTTTACGTGGCTGACGGCAAGCTCAGCTTGCAGCTTTACCAGCGCTCAGGCGACATGTTCTTAGGCGTGCCCTTCAACATTGCCAGCTACTCTTTGCTCTTGTCCTTGATTGCCCGGGAGACCGGCCTGGAAGTGGGCGAGTTTGTGCATACTATTGGGGATGCCCACATTTACAAGAACCACTTTGCCCAAGTGGAAGAGCAGCTGAAAAGAACGCCGTTTGACGCGCCAACTTTGTGGCTGAATCCAGAGAAGAAAAAAGTGGCTGATTTTGAAATGGCTGATATTAAATTGGTCAACTACCAGCACGGGTCTACAATCAAGGCCCCGGTCGCCGTTTAGAAAGGGTGAAGAAATGCTTAGCTACGTTTGGGCAGAAGATGAAAAAGGCGCCATTGGCTACCAGGGCCGCCTGCCCTGGCACCTGCCAGCAGATTTAGCCCATTTTAAGGCAAAAACCATGGGCCACCCCATGCTGATGGGAAGAAAGACTTTTGAGTCCTTGCCGGGCCTGTTGCCTGGCCGGCAGCATGTCGTCCTTTCCACCAGGAAATTAGACCTGCCAGCTGGGGTTCTACAGCTGAAAAGCGAAGAAGAAGTTTCCGCCTGGCTGAAGGAGCAGGCGGGGGAAGTCTGCGTTATTGGCGGCTCCAGCCTCTTTGCCCTGCTGGCTGACCAGGTTGACAAGCTGGAAGTGACCCGGATCAAGGGAATTTTTCCCGCTGACACCTACATGCCAAACCTTGACTGGGCGGCTTTTGCCCTGGTAAAGAGTGAAGCCCACCAGGCAGACGGCAAGAATAAGTATGACTATGTCTTTGAGACTTACCTGCGTAAAAAATAGCAGGCAAGCAGTGAAAAGTGAGATGTGAGTGTTATGAAAACAAATTTGGAGACGGGCTTGACCGAGGAGGAGGTCGCGCAGAAAAGCGCGGCCGGCAAGGTCAACACCACCATTGATGATGAGTTCAAGACCAACCGACAGATCATCGTTGAAAACACCTTTACCTACTTCAACTTGATCTTCCTAGTTTTGACCATCCTGCTTTTGATTGCCGGGGATATCCGGGATATGACCTTTTTGCCGGTGATCATTTTGAACACGATCGTGGGGATCGTCCAGGAAATCCGGGCAAAATCTGTTTTAAGCAAGCTGCAGGTCTTAAACCAGACCAAGCTTTTAGCCCTGAGAGGCGGAAAAAGGCGGCAGGTGCCAATCGACCAGCTGGTTGAAGGAGACCTAGTCCTCTTGAAAGCTGGTGACCAGATCCCGGCCGACGCCAAGGTGGTCGACGGCAGCGTCCGGGTAAATGAATCCCTTTTAACCGGGGAAAGCGATGAAATTGCCAAGGAAGTTGGCGACGAGCTCTTATCCGGTTCTTTCGTCGTTTCCGGCGAAGTCATGGTCCAGCTGGTCAAGGTGGGCAGCGAATCCTACATCGCAAAATTGACGGCGGAAGCCAAGGCCATGGGCGGGGGAGAAGAGTCAAAGATGATCCGGGCCATCAACCGCTTGATCAAGTGGGTTGGCATCATCATTATTCCAATGGGGCTAGCCCTTTTTGCCCAGGCCTACTTCCTCAACCACCGGTCTTTTGCTGAATCCATCAGTTCCATGGAAGCAGCCATTATCGGCATGATCCCGGAAGGGCTCTACCTGCTGACAACGGTTGCCCTGGCCCTGGCCGCCATGCGCCTGGCCCGCAACCAGGTCATGCTGCACGACATGAAGAGCGTGGAAACCCTGGCCCGGGTCAATGTCCTCTGCGTTGATAAGACAGGGACGATTACTGAGCCGAAGATGGCGGTGGAAAAAGTCGTCCCGGCCAAAAATTACCCGGGAAATGATTTGGAAGACCGGCTTGCCGCCTACGTTTCCAACATGCCTGTCGACAATATCACCGCTGAAGCCTTGAACCAGAAGTTTGGCCAGGACCAGCCCCTGGTCAATGCCAAAAGGATTATTCCTTTTACCTCAGTCAACAAGTACAGCGGGGCGGTTTTTGCAGGCTACACCCTTTTGCTGGGGGCGCCGGAAATGATCCTGCGCTCGCAGCTGAAAGCCTGCCAGGAAGAATTTGCCCGCTACCCGGAAGAAGGCTACCGGGTCCTGGCCTTTGCCAAGTATCCGGCAGAACTGGCAGATGAAAAAGAGCGCCTGACCCAGGAGGTCGAAGTCCTGGGCTACGTCCTTTTGTCCAATCCGATCCGGAAAGAGGCCAAGGAGACTTTTGCATACTTTGCCAAGCAAGGGGTGGAAATCAAGGTTATTTCCGGGGACAACCCGGTCACCGTTTCCCGGGTGGCTGGCCAGGCCGGGATTGCCGGGGCAGAGAAGTACATCGATGCCCAGACGATCAAGCCAGGCGAATATGAGCAGGCCATGGCTGAATACAATGTCTTTGGCCGGGTTAAGCCGGAGCAGAAGAAAGAATTCGTCCAGGCCCTGCAGAAGATCGGGAAGACCGTGGCCATGACCGGGGACGGGGTTAATGACATCCTGGCCATGAAGGAAGCTGATTGCAGCATTGCCATGGCTTCAGGCAACAGCGCGGCTGTTCAGGCTTCCCAAGTGGTCTTGCTGGATTCAAACTTTGCCAAAATGCCCCAGGTGGTCAATGAAGGCCGGCAGGTGGTCAACAATATTGAACGCTCAGCTGGCCTCTTTTTAGTCAAAAACATCTTCTCCTTGCTGATGGCGGTCTTTTCCTTGATCTTGACGATCAACTACCCGATCAAGCCGGCCCAGATCACCTTGATCTCCAGCTTTACGATCGGCCTGCCGTCCTTCCTTTTGGCCCTGGAAAAGAACCATTCCCGGATTCGGGGCAATTTCACGGTCAATATCCTGACCAAGTCGATTCCAGGCGGGATTACCGACTGGCTGGCCGTCAGCATCCTGGTCTTGACCAACAAGTTTACCAATATCGGGGACAATGAAGTCGCTACCGCGTCAACAGCTCTCTTGGTCCTGGTGGGCTTGATGGTCCTCTTCTGGATCTCCCGGCCACTTAACAAGTACAAGCTGGGCGTTTTGGCCCTGTCGGTGGTCTGCATCATCTTGTCAATCATCTTCATCCCTGGCTTCTTCAAGCTGAGTCCTTTGTCAGGCCGGGCTGTCTTTACGGTTGTCGTCCTTTTCTTTGCCGGCATGACCCTCTTCAGAATCATGTCGCGGATCTGCGACGGAATCAAAGAAGTCAGCAACGTGCTGACGGAGAAGGGGAAAGACGCCAAGCTGCGGGACCTTTTAGCCGCTTATGGCAAGGACCGGGACGAGCTTTAACAGTTTTTTTTAGAAAGAGGCTTGACTCGCTTAAAAAATAATGATAAATTTAGAGCGTCAAGTTAAGAAAAGTTATCTCGAAAAGCAGAGTAGTCGGGTGACGATCCTTTACAGAGAGGCGGCAGATGGTGAAAGCCGCCAGGAGAGTTCCGGTGAACATGGGCTTGGAATGATATGCCGCGGTGATATTTAGCCGCTGCCGGGGTTGCTCTCGTTAAACAAGCAAGCTGTTTCTATTTGTCAGAGACAGCTGGTGAGATTTATTACGCAAGTAATGAATGAACTAAAGGTGGTATCACGAGCGCTCGTCCTTTATCAAGGATGGACGCTTTTTCTTTTCTGTTCGAATTTGACTGCCGCTTTTTCGGGATTGCTGCTGTGTTTCTGGAGGTATTAATCATGAGAAAAAAGAAACAAAGAAACATTATTATCGCTATCGTGTCCGTTGTGGTCCTTGCCGTTATCGCCTTCTTCTCCTTTGGCAAGAAGGGCAGCCAGCAAAGCGCCAAGACGGTGACGGTAACCGTCGGGACTGTCGGGGCAACCAAGGCTGAACGGGCCATCTGGAAGAGTGTGGCGGCAACTGCCAAGAAGAAGTATGGTATCATTGTCAAGACCAAGAACTTCTCTGACTACAACCAGCCAAACAGCGCCTTGAAGTCAGGGGACCTGGACCTTAACGCCTTCCAGCACTACAACTTCCTCAACAACTGGAACAAGGCCAACAAGAGCAACCTGGTTGCCATCGGCAAGACCTACATCGCTCCAATCCGCCTTTACTCACTGAAGTACAAGTCACTGAAGTCTCTGCCTAAGGGGGCAACGATCGCCATTCCAAACGACGCGACCAATGAAGCCCGGGCTCTTCTGGTTCTGAAGAACGCCGGCCTGATCACCCTGAAGGGGACCAGCGCTACCAAGCTGTACTCAGTTGCTGACATCAAGAGCAACCCGAAGAACTTCAAGATCAAGGAAGTTGCGACTGAACAAGCTGCCAGAGTTCTGAAGTCAGTTGACGCTGCTGTTGTCAACAACGACTACGCTAACCCAGCCGGCCTGGGCGACAAGCAAACCATCTACGTTGAACCAATCAACAAGGACTCATACCAATGGATCAACATCATCGTTGCCCGCAAGAAGGACAAGAACAAGAAGGCTTACAAGGAAGTCGTTAAGGCTTACCAGACTGAAAAGACCAAGCAGCTGTACAAGAAGTACTACGGCAGCAAGCAAGTTGCGGCTTGGGACGCCAAGTTCTAAGATTTTTAACTTAACCTAGAAAGAAGCTTTGATCATATGAGCATTATTCAACTGGACCACGTCAGTGTGACTTTTAAGCGGAAAAAGGCTGCCGATGTGCAGGCCGTGCAGGATGTGACTTTGCACATCGAAAAAGGCGACATCTACGGGATCGTTGGCTTTTCCGGGGCCGGGAAATCAACCCTGGTCAGAACCATCAACCTTTTGCAAAAGCCAACGGCCGGAGACGTCGTGGTTGGGGGTGTTGACTTTGTCAAAGACGGCAAACAGGTGATCAGCGGCAAGGACCTGCAGGCCCGCCGCCGGAAGATCGGGATGATTTTCCAGCAGTTCAACCTGCTTAATGAAACGACCGTTATTGAAAATATCGCCTTTGCCCTCAAGCACTCAGACCTGTCTGACGATGAGCTGGAAGAAAAATGCCACAAGCTTCTGAAGCTGGTTGACCTGGAAGACAAGGCCAATGCTTACCCGGCCCAGCTCTCCGGCGGCCAGCAGCAGCGGGTGGCGATCGCCCGGGCCCTGGCTAACGATCCGGAAATCCTTTTGTCAGACGAAGCAACCAGTGCCCTGGATCCGCAGACGACTATCCAGATCCTGGACCTGTTGAAGAAACTGAACCGGGAACTGGGCTTGACCATCGTTTTGATCACCCACGAAATGGCCGCGGTCAAGAAGATCGCCAATAAGGTGGCGGTCATGGAAAACGGCCGGGTTGTCGAAAACGGCAACTTGCGGGATGTCTTCCTGGCTCCAAAGGCTGAATTGACCCAGAAGTTCGTCGGCGGTTCTTTGGCTGTAGTTGACACCTTGAAGAGCCTCAACATCAGCTTGGCTGAAAACGAAGCCCTCTACCAGCTGGTCTACAGCTTGAACAATGTGGCCAAGTCAATCATCATCGAGCTTTACCGGGAAGTCGGCGTGGAAGCTTCGATGCTCTACGGCAATGTGGAAGTCCTGGCTGACGAACCGGTCGGGACCCTGTTGGTCACGGTCAAGGGGGATGCTGACAAGCAAAAGGCAACCTTGAAGTTCTTAAAAGATGAGGGTGTCACGGTAACGGAATTAGACGAAAGAGGTAACCGCTTATGATTAATGGTTTGGTACACTGGATCGCGCAGAACTTCCCGAATATTTACAACTTGGGCTGGACCGGGGACACCGGGTGGGGCACCTCCATTCTGCAGATCATCTACATGACCTTCTGGCCGTCAATCTTCGGCGGGGTCCTGGGCCTCTTCTTCGGGGTCATCCTGGTTTTGACCGAGCCAGGCGGGATCTTGGAAAACAAGTTCTGGTTCAACTTCTGCGACAAGCTGATTTCCATTTTGCGGGCCATTCCTTTCATTATCCTTTTGGCCTTCATTTCACCTTTGACCCGCTTGATTGTCGGGACGGAAATCGGGGACACGGCTGCCTTGGTCCCGCTGACTTTAGGGATCTTCCCATTTTATGCCCGCCAGGTCCAGGTCGCTTTGGAAAGCTTGGATCCGGGCAAGGTTGAAGCAGCCCAGAGCTTGGGCGCAAGCAACTGGGACATTATTTTTGACGTCTACCTCAAGGAAACGCGGTCAGAAATCATCCGGGTGTCAACTGTTTCCATCATCAGTTTGATCGGCTTGACTGCCATGGCCGGGGCCGTTGGGGCCGGTGGTCTGGGTACGACCGCCATCCAGTACGGCTACCGCGACTTCGCTAACGACGTGACTTTCCTGGCCACTGTCCTGGTCGTCATCATGATCTTTATCGTGCAAGTGGTTGGCGACTTCCTGGCCAAGAAGCTGAACCACCAGCACCGGTAAGAAATTTTTGGAAAGAATCTTCTCTTTGCAGGAGATTCTTTTCTTTTTGCCTTTTTGAAAGTAAGAAAAGAATTTGCATTTTTGAAAAATAGCCTTTTCAATTTTAAAAAGTTAAAAAATGGTTTATAATGTGGAGGTAAGTAATAAATAATTGAGTAGAGGAACTATCATGGCAAAATACGAATTTAAGTCCAGTCCAATCGATTTAGTCAACCCAAGCTACGACTTGGTAGTTATCGGGGCCGGTGGTACCGGTTTGTCTGCTGCCTTGCAGGCACATGAACTCGGCGCCAGCGTGGCTGTTTTTGAAAAGAACGAAGTTTTGGGCGGGAACACCAGCAAGGCTTCATCAGGGATGAACGCGGCTGAATCCCTGGTTCAATTCAAGCACGGCATCATCGACAACAAGGCCGACTTTTACCAGGAAACCCTTAAGGGCGGCGGCAACTTGAACGATGAAGCAATGCTGAGCTACTTCGTTGACCACGCTGCTTTGGCAATCGACTGGCTGAAGCAATATGGCATTGAGCTGGATGACTTGACGATTACCGGGGGGATGAGCAAGAAGCGGGCCCACCGGCCAGCATCTATGGCGCCAGTTGGCGGTTACTTGATCACTGGCCTTTTGAAGAGCATTGAAGCAGCCCGGATTCCAGTCTTCAACAAGACCAAGGTTGTTAAGCTTTTGCAAGACGAAAAGGGCAAGGTAACTGGCATCGACATTGTTGGCCCAGACGGCCGCCGGAAAGTTATGGCCAAGGCTGTTATCCTGGCAACTGGTGGTTTCGGCGCTTCTAAGGAAATCATTAAGAAGTACCGGCCAGACCTGGAAGGCTACAAGACGACCAACCAAGCCGGCGCTACTGGTGACGGCCTGATCCTGGGTGAAGAAGCCGGGGCAGAATTGGTGCAAATGGACTTCATCCAAGTTCACCCAACCGCGCAAACTGATGGTGAAAAGACCTTCTTGATCGGGGAAGCTGTCCGGGGCGAAGGCGCTATTTTGGTCAACAAGGCCGGCCAGCGTTTCATCAACGAACTGGACACCCGGAAGGTTGTTTCAGCAGCCATCACTGGCTTGAATGAAGACGGTGCCTACCTCATCTTTGACCAAGGCGTCCGTGACCACGTTAAGGCAGTTGAATTTTACGACCACATCGGCCTGGTAGAACATGGGGCTACTTTGGAAGAACTGGCTGGCAAGATCGGCGTTGACGCTGCTGGTCTTGAAGCAACTGTTGCCAGCTGGAACGAAGCAGTCAAGGACCAAGACGACCAAGCCTTTGGCCGGACTACCGGGATGGACCGCGACATTTCAGTTGCGCCGTACTTTGCTATCCACATTCACCCAGCCATCCACTACACGATGGGTGGTCTGCACATCAACCTTGAAACCCAGGTTTTGGGCAAGGACGACAAGGTGATTGAAGGCCTCTACGCCGCTGGTGAAGTTTCCGGGGGTCTGCATGGCAACAACCGGATCGGCGGTAACTCAGTTGCTGAAACTGTAGTCTTTGGCCGGCAAGCTGGTATTCAAGCAAGCAAGTTCGTGCGCGGCGAAAACTAAGCTGAAAAGAACAAGTTACAAAAGAATACTATTTTAGACAGCAGCTCTCAGGCTGCTGTCTTTTTTTACCAAAAATTAGCAAATTAAAGTTCACTCTTTCACATGCCTGTGCTATCATAAAGGAAAACGGTTGAAACCGCTTTATGATAATTGATGTGATGATGAAAGGAAGAGATCATAAGTACACGGGAACGCTATCAGCAGAGTGAACTGGTCAAGGCGAACAGCAAGTTCAGCCGGGTCCGGGCGACTATTGAATCAGCTTTTTACGGCAACAATGTCCATGAAGTCAAGAGTGTAGCGGAAGCATATGAACTGGCCAAGCGCCAGCCTGGAGTAATTGAGACTGACCTGCCGATCCTGCACACCAGTGATTTGGGTCTGCCGGTCGGGGCCAAGCAATTGGTTTACAACCACGGCAAGATTTTGGGCCGGACGGCATCAGCCCGGCACTTTGTCGATGATTCAGAGGAAGACGCGACTGCTTTAACCAACAGGTTGTATGAAGACATTTATGCCGGCCATAAGCAGAAGTATTTGAAGACGACGGTACTGGTTGGGCTGGACCCGTCCTTTAGCTTAAAGGCCCACTTGATGCTACCGGAGGACCAGGCCTTCAACCTGCTCAGCTACATGCTCAACTTTCGCTTTTTTGATGAAAAGGCGGCTGAGATGTACGGGAAATCCAAGCTTTATGATGAAGGGGACTTGTACTTCTCTTTGCCGCCGGTATTGAAGGTGACTGATCCGGTTTTGACATGAACACTTTGGTCATCGAACCATTTGCTGATCCCTTCAGAGCTTACCCAGTTGGGGGCGACTATGGCGACTTCAAGGAGCTTTTTACCAAGCGGGGAGCGGAATGCTACGTTTTAAACACGGATGCCTTCTGCGGGAAAAACATTCCTAAGGAACTGACTTTAGAGATCATTGAAAAGCTGGTGGATGATACTGACCAGTGGCAGGCCTTTAGCGATTTTGCCGGAGTCAGCTACATGCCGCTTGCTGACGATCCGGTTGACCTGGACTCTGCTGAATACAAGCAGAATCTCAGAGCCCGGATGCACTGGCTGAACATGTACAACGGTGAGCATCCAAAGACGCCGCTGCCAGAAGAAGCCAAGGAATGCTTAGAGAAAATCGTTAGTGAACTGAAGTAAGCGTCTATCTATATTAGGCAAATAGCAGCCAATCTTTGAACAGACCTTAGGGTCTGTTTTTATTTTGAAAAAGAAAATAGAAAAAGTTTTATCTTTTTTGCCAGTAGAAATAGAGATAATCCGAACTATCGATTCTTTAAAAAAATAATTCCTGCGGAAAGAAAAAACAAAAGAAAGAGTAAGCAAGTTTGCTTTTATTACAACGGTCCCTGGTGAACCATGCATAAAACGAATGAAAAAGCAAATTTGACGAATCCGAAATAACGAGTATACTAATATTTGTTGCCGCGTGAGACAAGCAAGTCTCGCGGAGGTAAAAAGAAAATATCGAAAACTTGTTGACAAGAAGTCAACAAGCGAGTAAGATATAAAACGTTGCGTCACTTGACGCAAGTTGGTACTTTG